>NZ_CP178828.1:0-72723 GCF_047323255.1 Psychromonas sp. KJ10-2
GAAGAGTTGATAGGGGGTGAATTATTTGGAAAGCTCAAGGCACTTATAGATTCTGATATGAAAAAAATCAGCTCTTCTTATGGTGCATTAAACTTAGCTAGAGAAGTAATCAACCTTTTACAACTTGATAATTCAGACCAATCAGATAGCTCAGATAAATCGAGTGATTCAGATAAGTCAGACCAATCAGACCAATCAGATAGCTCAGATAAATCGGGTAATTCAGATAAGTCAGACCAATCAGACCAATCAGATAGCTCAGATAAATCGAGTGATTCAGATAAGTCAGACCAATCAGACCAATCAGATAGCTCAGATAAATCGGGTAATTCAGATAATTCAGACCAATCAGGCCAATCAGATAGCTCAGATAAATCGGGTGATTCAGATAAGTCAGATAATTCAGACCAATCAGGCCAATCAGATAGCTCAGATAAATCGGGTGATTCAGATAAGTCAGATAATTCAGACCAATCAGGCCAATCAGATAGCTCAGATAAATCAGGTGATTCAGATAAGTCAGATAATTCAGACCAATCAGGCCAATCAGATAGCTCAGATAAATCGGGTGATTCAGATAAGTCAGATAATTCAGACCAATCAGGCCAATCAGATAGCTCAGATAAATCGGGTGATTCAGATAAGTCAGCCACCAAAAAAGAACCTACTAACTTTGAGATTAAAAAAGTAGTTAAAGAAATTTTAAAATCAAATACAGACATAGATGTTGATACTTTTAAAGCATTTATAGATGGTCATGGTTCTGACTGTTGATACAGGTGAAGAGTCTGAAGCGTTAAGAAATTATGAAGTTGAAGATTCCATTATTAAACATCATTTAAATGATGGGGAGATTCTAAAAAAAGATTCTTTGCGTTGTAGTAACAAATTATCTGCGTCATTAAGATCTTTTGTTCAAGCTGATAGAACCGTAAGGGCACGAACAACTACAAGAGGAACACGATTAAACAGCAAAGTTTTACATAGGGGTGCTATCAATGATCCAAGACTATTTAAAACTAAAAAAACTGTTAAAAAAGTGGACTCAATAGTTGATATTGTTCTTGATAAATCAGGCTCAATGTATGGTCAATTTTATGATGCAAAGATTGCAGTAAAGCTCACTTTGCCTTGCGTTAGATACATTGCAAGGTGTAAGTGTTACCGCTTCTGCATTTCCTATTTCCATTACAGAATATGATGGGGATGGAAAATCTTTTAACAGTCGTTTTTCAATCAATTTATTGGGTGAAAATGAAAAAATAGGGAAGTTATTCCCTAGATTGGCAGTAGTAGAACCTTCAGGGGGACACCATCACATAGCGCATTGCTTAGTTCTATTAACAAAGTAATGAGCAGCGGTAAAAAGAAAAAGTTATTTTCTTTATTACTGATGGGTCTCCAAGTACTTCTCAACAAGAAAGTTTTAAAAAACTAATAGCGAAAGCTAAAGGTTTAATAACTATTGTAGGGATTGGTATTGGTGATAATAAAGTCAATACTTGTTTAAGTCGTTATTTTGATAATTACGTTGCTATTAGCGATATATCAGAATTAAAAAGCAAGATTATTTGGTGTTGCACGAGAAAACATCTTCTAACTAAAAAATGTTCATTTAGAACACACCCCATAAGGGCGCAACTAGCCCTTATGGGGAGAGAGTGCGCCCTTTTTTATATAAAAAAGGAAACGCACATGAATACTGAAAAAAACATACAGAATGAACTTTTCACATTGCCTAAAACTCAGTCAGAAAAAGAGTTTAATGCTTTATGGACGAGATCAAAACATAGCCGAACTTCGGCTCAAGATGTTAGTTATTGCCTTGGAAGAAATAAATGACGGGAGAAAAATCCGAATCAATGAAGCTTGAAGCTTGGAATTGGATTTTTGCTGAAGATGATGATTCACCATTTTCAGCGCAAATTTGCGCTCAATGTTCAGGGTATAACTTAGAAGAATTACAAAACCTTTTAAGGTATGTAAATCGACCATCTAAATAGAAAAAAGCCTCCTTGCGAGGCTAATTAAGAAAAGTGTTTATGCCAATTTTCCGTGTTGGGGCTTTTCAAAGCCTATGTGTTGCTGGGTTTTGAAAAGCCTCAACAACACAAACGGAGAAAACCATGAATGTAAACACTGAAACCTCAACCAACCCAATAAACCATCTATCGGTGGTTAACGGGCATACCGAAACCAAACAGTTAAATTGGTCAAAATCTGATATTCAGGAACTTAAATACAGCATGTTAATGCAGTCTTTAGAGGAATTGAAAGATAACCGTGAATCTAAATCTATGAAGCTTGAAGCGTGGAATTGGTTAATGATTGATTCTCAATCAGATAATCCATTTTCCGCTGAAAGCTGCTATTGATTCGATTAGATATGAACATAAATACTATTCGGTCATTTATGAAAAATCTATTAGTTACAGGAGTCATAAAACTATGAGCATCCAACTAAATAGAGTTTTTTTATTTTTATCAATATTTGCTTTAGCGATGCCTTTTGTAAATTTCATTGTTATTGGGAACATCCCAATAGTAACGGGAAACGAAAAGGCTTTTCTGACTTACGTTGGGAGTTATTTATCCTCACAAATGTTTGGAATTGTTTTTGCAATAATTCTTTTTTCAATATCAAAAATGATTGAAAGAAGATACTAGGAGTAATTTATGAATAAATCAGATGTAGTACGTGAAGCAGCAAGGGGAATTGGCTAAATATTCTTAGTGGCCTATGTCCAAACCTAAGCGATGCAGTAAACAGTATTCCTCTACATGTTCCCTGCCCTAATGGTACAGGTGAATCAGATGGGTTTAGATTGTTTAAAAGATGCAGATGAAACAGGTGGCGGTGTCAGTAACATTGATGGCGTTTTTCCTGATGGTTTTAGTTTATTGATGTGGTCATGTGATTGGACTTTCTCTGAAACGCTGAATGAAGTAGCAATATTTCTAGGCATTGAAGATTGGAAAGCTAAAGAACGTGTAACCCCTAAAATAATAAATAAGCCAGCCAAAGTTAAAAGAACTGATGAGAAAACATTACTTAATCGGAGACTTAAACTTAGAAAGCTGTGGGCCGAAAGTTACGGAATTAACCACCCTGAATCAAAGGTGGCTAAAAAGTACTTTACAAATGAGGTCTATTTTTATCAGCTTAGATGGCTATGAAAATGTGTTAAGTAAAACAATGCGATTTCACAAAAGCGTTGAATACTGGCATAGATACAAAGAGATAAAGAACGGAGTACCTACCATGAAGTTTTCATTTCTTGGTAGTTATCCTGCAATTATAAACTTGGTTAGTTTTGATGATGGTACAGCGGCTTCATTGCACATTACTTATCTCAACAAAAAGGTTCTAAGCTAGATTTAGAATTCAATGGGAAAAAAGTACCGAGTAAAAAAATAATGTCGAGTTGTCAAGATAAGTCATTAACGGGAGCGTCAATTCAATACAAAAGACCTCAAACAAATTCTTTGAATTTGAGTGAAGGTGTTGAAACGGCTTTAGCTGTGTTCTCTTCCATTAATGAACCAGTTTGGCCTTGTGTAAGTTCAACGTTATTAAGTCAATTTACCCCCCAAAAGGGGTTGATGTTCTTAATGTTTGGGCTGACTTAGATAGAAGTGAAGCAGGTTATAATGCAGCACTGAAACTAAGAGAGCGTATGAAACTTGTTAATGTAAAAGTTAACATTCTCATGCCTCCACAAGAGCTAAATGATGAAAAAAGCATTGATTGGAATGATATTCTGATCTTTTTAGGTAAAAGCTATTTTTCATGAAGCATTACTTGCTGCTTGATATATAAATGATGGAATACCTTGTTAAACTATGAATGTCATAGTTTAACGGGTATTTCAGCACTTATTTTTTGGACTTATTTAACTCTAAGGTAAAATAAAAATTATATTTAATTTAATTTTACTAAAGGAGTTTTATTGTGAAAATACAAAAAAAACACATAGCAATATTCATACTAGCCTCATTATCCGCATCCACTTATTCACAAGAAAAATTAACCAGTGATTCATTACCTAGACCTGAAGAAGTTGTAGAGGGTCAAAACACGCCACCGCCTGAGATTGAGAAGTTTTATTTGGACTCTGAAGGGGTTGGTTTTGGTATGAAAAAAATGAAAAAGGCGAAGAAATAAAAAAATATAAGAAGCCTCCTGAAGAAACCCCTCCTACTGTTGTCCCTAAATCAGTTAAAAGAGAAATTAAACCTGAAGATCAAGAACTTTCTCCTGCTTGGTTTAGAAAAAACTTTGAAAAATATCGTGATCAAGCGGTTCAAAATCCTCATGACACCGAAGCAATGAGAACATATCTATATCTTGAAAAGTATATGAGAGAGCAAGCTTTAGAATTTGGTTATGCAAGACAAGCGGCTGTGTTTGCTGATCCTTTCTTAGATGCAACTGCTAATAAATCTACCGCTAATTTTGGTATGAAAGCCATGAACGAGCAAGCTTCCAAAAATAAATCAAAACTACTTGAGGATTTAGGGGAAAGATCAGGGATTTTCTTTTTTTATAGAAGCGATTGCCCCTATTGTAAGCAACAAGCTCCATTAATAGACTTACTTGGCAAGCAATACGGTTTTTCAATACAGCCTGTATCGCTTGATGGAAAGCCGATACCTGATTCACCTTGGGACTCTTACTTAACAAACACTGATCAAGCTCAGATATTGGGCGTGACTAAAGTTCCTGCTATGTACTTATACAACCCCGAAACCAAGCAACTAGAATTAATTGCGATGGGTTTACAGTCATTAACACAGCTTGAGCAACGTATTGTTTACTCTGCAAACAGATCAGGTTTGATCACTGATGAAGAAATGAAGATAACAAGATCTACTGACCTGTACCCTGATATTGATGGTCATATTGGAACGACACCAACTGCGCCTAAAGACTCGCCCGAAACGTTCAAAAAATTATTCAAAAAACACCAAGAACATAAACAAAATATTTTAAAAAAGGAATTTTCTTATGATGAAAAGTAACTTACTTATAGCCTTGGCATTTGTAGTCATTTCAAATACAAGTGCAGCTAGTTCATTTAATGATGAAATGGAACGGACATTCGGTTCAATGACTAATACGACTACCGCAAAAGCATATAATACAGCACGAAGAGGTGTTGTAAGTGGAGGGCAATTATTCATTAGAAATGACTCAAAGCGAGTGAATATTGTTTCAGCTCAAGCGCCTTCATTTAGTGCTGGTTGTGGGGGAATATCATTATTTGGTGGCTCTATGAGTATGCTATCAAAAGATGAGTTTATTCAGGCATTTCAGGCTATAGGTTCGAATGCGTTAGGTTATGGTGTAAAACTTGCGCTTGCTAACTATTGTCAAACTTGTGAAAACGTAATGACTTCATTAGAAAAAACAGCACAAGCATTAAATAAAATGAACATGGATAGCTGTCAAGCTGCACAAGGCATAGTAAACGCTGGGGTTGATTTTGCTAAAACATCACAAGCAGAAACAAAAGCAGCAACAACAAACTCAGAAAAAGGCTTTCTAAGTGATTTTTCTGAAGCATGGACTTGGACTGAAACATCAGGTGAAACAAATGCTTCTAAATTAAAAGAAAGTGATCCTGATGCTTATGCGCAGTTAGTTACAGGGAATGCGACTTGGAGAGCGTTAATGAGTAATGGTGTTAAAAGCACTTATTCTGGCGATGATTCGTTGCTAGAGGTGTTTCAGTCAATGGTAGGTACTGTGATTATTAATGAAGTAGAAAACACAGATTCAACTAATTCAGATACGCCTCCCACTATGATTTTACGTGCAGGCCACAAAATAAAATTAAAAGAACTTATTTTAGGTGGAACTATGACAGTTTATGAGTGTGATACATACACTGAAGATGGTTGCCTAAATTTATCAGAAATTCCCTCGAAAGAAATAACTAACGTAACAGGTGTAAAAGAACGAGTTTTAGAGGCTTTAACTGGTACTGACGGGTTAATATCCGCATTGCAATCTGATGAAGATTGGAGCGATGAGGCGAAAGAATTCTTGGGTTTAGCTGGATTAATGGGAAATCGTTGTTTAGCAAATTTACGTTTGGCAGTAGCAGTCGGACAAATAGGAACTGCTGAATATATTTCTGAAATTTGTGCTACTCCGATGGCGATAGAATTAAGCTACACAGCTGTTAAGTCGTATATTGAGCAAGTGTACGCTGCCATAATCTCATCAAGAAGTGACAACAAAACTGAAGCAGTGAATATGCTAAAAGAAAGTAAAGAAGCATACGCTCAAGAATATATAGAATTGAGCTCTCAAGCAAAAATATATGAAGAGTTAGATTCTGTAAGTAAAACATTACAGTCAATTCGTACTACAGAAGATAAATAAGGATTAAAACATGTGGGAAATTGTCAGTTTTGGTGATGTAGATATCATAAATATGGTTTTTAATGCCATAGCCTCCTTTTTCAAGACGGATCTTTTAAGGCTGCGGCTGCTGCCGTTTGTTTGTTTGCGGTCGTTGCTCATGTTATTGGAAGCTTAACCGATGGCGCAAAAGAATTGCCTTTTGCAAAGCTGTTAGCTGCCGTTATTGTGTTTGGCATGGGTTTTCAAACTCTAACTTCAGTAAGTATTGAAAATAGATATGATGGAACAGTTGCGCAAGTTGACAATATCCCTATTGCAATTGCAGTACCTCAGTCATTAATTACAAGTGTCGGATATGAAATAGCACAAAGAACAGAAACAGCATTTGGTAACACAGGAATGCAAAGAATAACTGAAGCTGGTTACTTATCTCCATTAAAAGTAATAGCCAATTTAAGAAGGGCAACCTACGCAAGCGAATGTAAATCAGATGATGCAATGAAAGGGAATGGGGTTAGTTTATGTAGAACATTAACCACTTATATAACCGACTGTAGCAGCGTTCAAACCGAACGAGACAATTTATATTCTGCTCAAAATGAAACTGATTTACTAACAGCTTTAAAATTTGATTCTGATGCATGGGGAACCGTTTACTATGATGAATCAGGCAGTCCAGTAGAAGCAAGTTGCGCTGATGCTTACAATATGATTGTCGATGGCTTCAATGGTTCGGCTTGGGATAACATAATCCAAATTGATAATGATGTAGTAGGCGCAAGAGTTGGTGAAAATGTTCAAGATAGAGTTACTGATGCTCTTACTGCGATAGAAGGGGATGCAAGTAAAAGTCGTAATTTAATTCAAACAATGTACCTTTCGCGACCTAAAGAAGTTGGTACATCAAACTACTTAATAAAGTCAGGGTCAGCAGATTTAGCAGAAAATCTTGATAGTTCTATTGCGCAAAGAAACTATTCATGGAGCTTACAAGGTGAAATGTGGATAGAAATAGTAGATGTTTTTTTATCTCTAATGGAATCTTTAATATTAGGGGCTGCGCCTGTTATTGCACTTATGACATTGACAGGAGCTACAGGAGCAAAAACTCTTTTACTTTATGTGCAAGTTGTAGCCATTTGCCAATTAATACCTGTTTTTATGGTTATCTCTCAAAATATTATAATGTCAAAAATGAAGGCGTTTGAAGATTCACTTGTGGCAAGAGGGTGGGACGAAGGATCTTATCAATACATGCTTGAACTTAGTCGAGAGGCTAATGAGTTGATGGGCCTTGGAGGGCTTATTTCATCAACAATAGTCCCAGCTTTAGCGATGGCATTAATAACTGGTTCAGGCATGGCTATGATGGGGGCGATGAAAAGCGCAGCAGCAACGGCTAAAGATACTGATGCAGCGCCAGAAATATCAAAACAAGGTGGTTCAATAACTGATATGGGTAATTCATTACAAGGTGATTACTTTAGAGGTGGTCATTCTGTAACAGAACGAGATCAAGCTAAATTGGCTGATATACAAACATCGGTTCAAGCCTCCAATAGTTTGAAATCTGCACAAGCACAACAAGCAACGGCAAGTGAGAATTATGTAGAGCAAACAGCAAATAGTAATGCAGCATTAAGTAACAAGAGCTTTACTGATAGTGAAATGGCAACAATAGGTAACACTATAAAAACAGGAACCTCAGAACAGGCTAATTATGTAAATGAACAATTAGAAAGTTATTCACAAAATAACTCATTAAGCAATCAAGATAAGTCAACACTACGTTCTGTTTTAGGGCTTGGGCTTAGTGCTGGTGGTAAAGGTGAGATATCTTCAGTAAACACTGATGATATGTCTAAGGATGCGCAAAAAGCTTACCAAGATATGACGACAGGTAAAAAAGGTGAACAGCTTGCCGCTGGCTTTGAAGAAGCAAGACAAAAAGATTATCAAACAGGCCAACAATTTCAAACTGGTGAGTCTTATTCACAATCCGTTGTTGATTCACAATCAGCCGCATACCAAGAGATGCAATCAGCCACAGATAATTATGAAGCATCACAGACTTTAAGTGAGATTAATTCAATGTCTCAAGCAGACAAGATGGAAAATTATCAACGTCTTGTGGAGGATGGCCAAGTTGGAAAAAACATTGAAAAAGCTGTGGCTGGTATGAATGAAAGTGATCAGCAAAAATACCACCAAAAAGTTGATGATTACAGAAATAACAATAGCTCTTCAGATATTGGTGAGGGCATGGCTGAATTAATGGCATTTTCTGAAGTGACAAGGGATGCTGGGAATGACTTAGCCCTAGCTGATGTAATAGGTGGTAAATATGATGCACCGACTAATACAACAGGTGTGGATGTAGACGATAAAGGGAAAGTTGATAATAACGATATTGAACATGCAAAAGATAATGTAGTTAATAAAATAGATAAAGATAAAGCAACTGATAGCTCTGAATTAAGATCTGATTATAACCAAAACAAATCAGAACAAGAAAATAGTAACAACCCTCAAAAGCAAGCATTACAAGAGGTACAACAAGGTAGAGAGCAAATATCAAACAGTAGCCCTCATGTAGATAAATCAGATAGGCTGGGTAGAGTAACAGGCGAGTCGATAAGAGACTTATTCTTATTTGGTGAAGCTGTAGGGGGGCATGTTAAAGATGGCTTAGATGGAGTTTCTGATGCAACAGGCCCAATAGGTAGAGAAATTATGAATTCAATACTCCACCCTGAAGATGCTGTTAGCAAGTTCAATAGTAAGCCATTAGAAGAAGCTGAAAGAATGTCTGCCACGGATCAAATATATGAAGCTCAATTATCTTATGCTTCAGTTGGTGTTGCTATGTCTGAAGATGCAATGGGAGTTATTGCGAACAACCCTGAAGAAATTCAAGATAAAGTAGAGCAAGATAAGGCCGATTATAAAAGAGATACGGGTCAAGAGCCAAGTGGGGCAGATGTAGCTAGGTTCTATGACTCTGCTGTTTATGAAGTTTCTAATCCTGAAGTTCAATCATTTAATAGCAATGGAATACCTGAAAATGATTCTCTTACATATAATGAATCTTTGGCTGCAAAATATGAAGATCAGCAAAGTCAGCCTTCTGGTGAGTTTGTCCCATTAGAAACATCGAGTACGACACAAGAACTAGATAAGCCAAGCAACAAAGATGAGAGCGGTAAGTTTATTCCTTTACAAACACCTACGAACAATGAGGACGCTAAACAAACAAATACACTAGAGTATAACAAAGGTGGAGCGCCATCTAACTCCAGATTACCGCACTGAAAACACCAGTGCTGAAGCTGAAAATGGTACTGGTTTTGTTTCTTCGGCTGGTACGAACTCGGCTGAAACGGGCTCAAATGAGCAGCCTCAATCGGCTTCAGAAAGCAGTAACTCGGTGCCATCTAACTCAGATTACCGTACTGAAAATACCAGTGCTGAAGCTGAAAATGGTACTGGTTTTGTTTCTTCGGCTGGTACGAACTCGGCTGAAACGGGCTCAAATGAGCAGCCTCAATCGGCTTCAGAAAGCAGTAACTCGGTGCCATCTAACTCAGATTACCGTACTGAAAATACCAGTGCTGAAGCTGAAAATGGTACTGGTTTTGTTTCTTCGGCTGGTACGAACTCGGCTGAAACGGGCTCAAATGAGCAGCCTCAATCGGCTTCAGAAAGCAGTAATTCGGTGCCATCTAACTCAGATTACCGCACTGAAAACACCAGTGCTGAAGCTGAAAATGGTACTGGTTTTGTTTCTTCGGCTGGTACGAACTCGGCTGAAACTGGCTCAAATGAGCAGCCTCAATCGGCTTCAGAAAGCAGTAATTCGGTGCCATCTAACTCAGATTACCGTACTGAAAATACCAGTGCTGAAGCTGAAAATGGTACTGGTTTTGTTTCTTCGGCTGGTACGAACTCGGCTGAAACTGGCTCAAATGAGCAGCCTCAATCGGCTTCAGAAAGCAGTAATTCGGTGCCATCTAACTCAGATTACCGCACTGAAAACACCAGTGCTGAAGCTGAAAATGGTACTGGTTTTGTTTCTTCGGCTGGTACGAACTCGGCTGAAACTGGCTCAAATGAGCAGCCTCAATCGGCTTCAGAAAGCAGTAATTCGGTGCCATCTAACTCAGATTACCGCACTGAAAACACCAGTGCTGAAGCTGAAAATGGTACTGGTTTTGTTTCTTCGGCTGGTACGAACTCGGCTGAAACTGGCTCAAATGAGCAGCCTCAATCGGCTTCAGAAAGCAGTAATTCGGTGCCGTCTAACTCAGATTACCGCACTGAAAACACCAGTGCTGAAGCTGAAAATGGTACTGGTTTTGTTTCTTCGGCTGGTACGAACTCGGCTGAAACTGGCTCAAATGAGCAGCCTCAATCGGCTTCAGAAAGCAGTAATTCGGTGCCGTCTAACTCAGATTACCGCACTGAAAACACCAGTGCTGAAGCTGAAAATGGTACTGGTTTTGTTTCTTCGGCTGGTACGAACTCGGCTGAAACTGGCTCAAATGAGCAGCCTCAATCGGCTTCAGAAAGCAGTAATTCGGTGCCGTCTAACTCAGATTACCGCACTGAAAACACCAGTGCTGAAGCTGAAAATGGTACTGGTTTTGTTTCTTCGGCTGGTACGAACTCGGCTGAAACTGGCTCAAATGAGCAGCCTCAATCAGCTTCAGAAAATAAAAACACTGGTAAGCAAGGATCTGGTGAAAGCAATGGAACTCGCATAGGAAGTGAGGTGGGCGCTTTTGCTACAGCAGTTACAGCATCAACATTGAACTCAAATCAAGGGGATTCAAACGTTGAAAATGAGCCTAAAACTGACGCTAATTTGAACTCAAATCAAGGGGATTCAAACGTTGAAAATGAGCCTCAAACTGACACTAATTTGAACTCAAATAAAGGGGATTCAAACGTTGAAAATGAGCCTCAAACTGACGCTAATTTGAACTCAAATCAAGAGGGTTCAAACGTTGAAAATGAGCCTCAAACTGACGCTAATTTGAACTCAAATCAAGAGGATTCAAACGTTGAAAATGAGCCTCAAACTGACGCTAATTTAAACTCAAAGCAAGAGGGTTCAAACGTTGAAAACGAGCCTCAAACTGACGCTAATTTAAACTCAAACCAAGAGGGTTCAAACGTTGAAAACGAGCCTCAAACTGACGCTAGTTTGAACTCAAACCAAGAGGTTCAAACGTTGAAAACGAGCCTCAAACTGACGCTAGTTTAAACTCAAACCAAGAGAATTCAAACGTTGAATATAACAATAAAAATGATGATATTGACGAGGTAAACATGAGTAATGATAGTGCTAACATCAGCTCTCATAATGATAAAGACAATGTAAAATCGAGTTCATCAAATAACAGTTTAAATCTAAATTCGGATGATGATAACGGATTTAATTTAAAAATAAAATGGTATAAAACAGGCATAAAAAAGGCGGTGTTAACCGCCTTTTTGCTTATTAAATTACTTTTTTCTCTTAATTAGATTGATGGTAGATGAGCGATCAGTATAGAAATCTGAGAAGCCATGACCATAAACACCTTTAAAAAGATTAGAATTTCTACCTTTTTTGGACTTCAAATTTAAGTTGCTTTTGTTAGGCTTTTTATCTTCAACATGTACATAATAATCTTCAATTTTTTTATATTTCAAAAAGCCATGCATTGATAAAAAGCTCACGATTAAAGCATATAAATACCCAATTGCGAAAATAGAAAAAACACCAAAAAAAGCACATTTAACTAACAAGCCAACCATAATATCATTCATTTTATTTTCCCTTGTTTTTGCGTTTAAAAATGCTTTTCCCAGTGAATTCAAATTTACTTTTAAACCTTAAAGCAAACAAAAAAAGCACAAATGCAATTATTAATACATACAAAAAAACTTCATTTTCAGAGGGGATAGTGCCATTAGAAATCCCCAACAAAACCACAAAAAAACACTCGCCACAATGAAAAAACTAATCAAATAATGCTTTAAAAGCCAATTACAATATTTCATTTTCAACGCCTCAACTATACATTTCTTATACTACTATTGTAGCATTGTTATGACTTTTCCAAAGAAAACAGCTTAAAAAAACCACTCTAAATACAAGTATAAATTTACCAATAACAAGCTTACTTACACTCATTTATTGGCGAGCATAACTTAAAAAATCACATCGCAGAAACCTTAAAAAAGACAAAATAAATCGCTAAATTAAAAGGGCAAATAACAAGGGGAATAAAAATATATTGCTATAGAAATTTGTACTAGACTATAAGAGCAAATTACTATGGAATTTTGTTACGACTTGTTAAGTATATATTTTGAAAAGTATTACTTATAGTTTTTGCATGGTTTTTTTTACGAGTGAGGAAGGGTAGTGAAAGATATACATTCAGAGTTACAAAAGAACATTTACAAAGCTGTGGATGAGCTATATTCGGATGCAGTTACCTATCAGGAAATGTGGATGAGGAACATTGCTAAAAGAGAGCTATCTCTTTCATCAGGGGACTATCAAAACGGTCAGGAATTAACTATCAGTTTTCCGTTGATTTTTCAGGATTCTGGTTTTTCAATGAGGTGGATGAAGCATAGGTTTATCAGGAACAATAATAAATTGGCTAGATTGGTAAAGTCTATTTCTTTGCCTGTGAGTGAAAGTACAAAAAAGCGCAGCTTTAAAGATGCGTCTGATTGGGAGCTTTCACTTATTCTCGAAGTTGAAGAGCATTTAGCGCCTATCAGGAAGGAGCTTAAACATTTAATGAAAATGCATTTGTTACTTGGTTATTCAGTAGCGGCATCAGGTGGAAATTTCAAGGCAATCAAAATATGGACAGAGTAGAAAAACCACTGTTTCGATAAAACGGATCAAGGAAATGATGAGGTAGATGATTTGTCTCGTTAGGACTTTTGGGGGTGAGGAGTTATTATTTAATAACTTTGGAATTATTAAAATTGGTGGGTGTATGGAAAACACAAAAACAACTAGGGAACTTAACGGTTTTTATTTAACGATTGAATGTAATAATTTTATTGACGCGGTGCTTGCTGGTGATGATGTGATCGGTGAGGCATTTGCTGGTACGGGTAAATCAACCTCTTTGTTAGCGGTTGAGAAATACCACACAAACAAAAAGGGCTTATATAGTTTGCTATGGTAAAACTTTAGAAGAAGAAGCGAAGGAATTATTTGTTGGTGATAATGTAAAAATACATACCTCACATGCGCTTGCTTTAAGTTATTTGCCAAGTAATTTAAAGGAGTCTGTTTTAGCTAGAACTAACATGATCCTAAACACTAGTGCGGTTTTAAATTATTCTGGTTTTAAGGGGCATATTAATGCTCAAATGTTCGTAAAAATTCCGACAGGAACCATTGCTAAATGCATTAAAATTATCAGTAAACAATTCATAGAAACAGCTTCAGAAAAAGTAAGTGAAATTCATTTAAACAAGGAATTTTTCACAGCACTAAAAAGTTTAGAAAAACAGAATAAATTGGATGAAAAAAATAAGGTTGCATTTAAAGAATTAATGCTCGAATGTGCAAGTAAATTAACAACTGAAATGATGGACTTAAATTCTAGCTGCCCGACTACCCATGATGGATATTTAAAAAGTTGGCAATTATCTAATCCAGTACTGGATTATGACTACATATTATTCGATGAGGCCCAAGACTCAAATCCTGTATTACTCCACATTATTTTATCCCAACAATGCCAGAAAATATTAGTAGCCGATAGTTACCAAAACATATTTCAGTTTAGAGGTAGCTTAAACGTATTAAAAATGATTTCGTTTGACAAATATCCGTTAACGCATTCATTTAGGTATGGACAAGATTTAGCTGATCTTGCGAGTAAAGTTTTAAATCATATAGATAATAAAATAGCGATCACAGGTAGAGGTTACGACACGCAAATAATCAAAGGGTCAGAGTGTGAACATAGTGAACCTTTTTTATTTATAGCGTACACAAACTTTTCAACCTATGAGGTTTTAACAGACTGCTATCAAAGTGATGTGCCAGCTAAGATTTTAGGTGACACTAAAGTTCAAAACGCACAATCTGTTTTAAGCAGTCTTATTTCATTTAGCCGACACGGTTTGGCAACCCACAATGACCACAAGAAATATAAATCATTTTCAGAATTGTTAGAAAGAAACAATAAAGGCGGTGAGTTAAGCAAGCTTGCTGAAATGGTTAATTCTAATATTGAGTACGCTGAAGATTTATTAAAAGCCTTTGAGTGGAGTAAATCGTTTTCTAACGATCAAGTTGTAGTTACATTGATTACAGCTCATTTGTCGAAAGGTTTAGAAGCTGACAATGTTTTTATAGCTGATGATTTTCTATTCTGTCATTGATGCGTTCACTAATGGAAATGCAATTAAAGATTCTGATTTATTTTTGTTTTACGTTGCGATCACAAGAGCAAAGAAATGTTTAATTTTACCAGATGTAATTCACATGGCGATGGAAGATAACTCATCGTTCAAAGTAACGGCTACCGAAACTGAACCTTGTCAAAGTGACAATTTGAAACATTTGCTACAAGCGACTAAAAAATCACCTTTGCACCAGGTTGTTAAAAGTGAACAAACGCAATCGGAGTTACCAAATTCGAGACATAGTTAAAAATGAACACTCTAGTGATTTGATTGAAAGTACACCAGAAAGTTTAATGCCTCTTGATTATTTGGACAGCTCGGTTTTACCTTCAGGTGCAGAGCCTGCGTTAATGGAACAAACGGGTGATGTAGATTTAAATAGCATAGCGATAGAAATCGGAGTCTGTAAGGAAACAGGAGAAAAGCAATATTGGACACCGACTGATACTAACCGTTACTTAAATCCAAACTTTGCGGTTTTGGGAACGATGGGTACAGGTAAAACTCAATCAGTTAAAAGTTTGCTTGCGCAGCTCACTAGTCAAAAAAGAAAAAACACTAATGGCCTACCTTTCGGCATTCTCGTTTTTGATTATAAGTCTGATTACATTGGAGATGATTTTGTTAAAGAAACGGGCGCGACAGTTTTAGATGCGAATGCAATACCGATTAATCCACTTACTCTTTACTTCAAAACATAAGCTTGCGCCAATTAGAACTTGTAAGGGTGTTGTTACGACAATCACTAAGGCATTTAATCTTGGTATCAACCAGCAGAACGCTTTGAAAAAAGTGATAATGGGTTGCGTATGAAAGAAATGGTATTGATAACGGTGATCCATCAACGTTTAAAAATCCTGCACCTACATTGAACGATGTTTATAAAATATATAACAACAGAGATAAAGTTCCCCAAGATAGTTTAACGGCTGCTTTAGATGAGATTGTTGATTTTGAACTGTTTTGAGAAAAATAACAGGAAGTGTAAAAATTTATTTGACACCATGCGCGATAATTTAATTGTGGTTAACCTTTCAGGTGTGGATGTTAACTTGCAAAACTTAATTGTAGCTACCTTGCTCGACCTCTATTATGCACAAATGCATGGAGGCCAAAAGCCTAAACAATCAGCTAACGGCCACCGTGCAATCACTAATATGTTCTTAGTTGATGAGGCAGATAACTTTTTATCCCAAAATTATGATTCATTAAGAAAGCTTTTAAAAGAGGGTAGGGAATACGGGGTTGGTGCGATTCTATCTACACAGGGCTTAGACCATTTTAAAACAGACCTTAATGACTACAGTGTTTATATGGCTGGTTATTGTATTCATCGCTTAGAAAACCCTAAAGCGTCAATGGTTGCTTCAGTATTTAATCAAACAGATAAGGCCACACAGAATAAAACATTGAGCCAAGTTAGAGAGTTAGAAAAGCATCATTCATTACTTATTGATGGCAAGAAACAAATCACTTACCAAGAAAGCACTGCGTTTTGGAAACTAATAGAAAATAAATGATGCTCTCGGTCAGTGATATTTAATACTGGCTTTTAAAAAGAAAAAAACTTATAGCACTACATGTTGTGTAACCGGCTTTGACTTGTACCACTACATGTAGTGTTTCTTTAAATTTTTAGGTTATTGATATGAGCTTAAATATTTCATCAGAAGATTTGTTAAAGATAATTTTAAATAAGCCTTTTAAATTTTGGGCCTGTTCTAATAGAGATCACAAGATAGTTAAATGGAATGAAAAGGGATCTCAAGCAGTCTGTTCTGAGTGTGGGGAGAGATCACCAATCAATGTCAATACCGATAATTAAAACGAATAAATTACACAACTACAAAAAAGGAGCTTGAAATGAGCGATAAAGCGATAGAGTTTAAGAATTGGTTTAAAACCCGAATGGGGCATCCATTAAGCGTAAAAGTAGCTTACAGCGCCATTTTGGAGCTGGAAACGTTGAATGATAGTGCGCTTGCTGCGATCGATTTTGCATTGAACACAGAGGATGGGCTTAACTTCTTGCAATTATGGAGTGAAGGAGAGTTTGACGTTATTCGTAAAGAATGGTCAGACGCACCAGAAGAAATTTACATTGGCTCTGATCCGTTACATGTGAAAACAGGTGGCAATGGTAAAGGTAAACTAGAACAACAGCAGCTAAATGGATGCAATGACCGTAGATTGATTGATTGGAAGTTGAAGGCAGAGAGTTATGATTTTGTTGATCAGGTCAACGGGGTACAACGCAAAACCAACCCCAAATTAGTTGATCGTTTGCCAAGCAAATCAGATAAATATAAGTCATACATAGATGCTTGTGATAAATATCAAATAGACACGAACTCTACTGAATTACTTCATATCCCATTTACTAATTCAAGATCAGGTAATGAACAAACTTATCTTGCTTTAATGGTTAATAACAATGATCTTGTTGTCTTGCTTAAATCAAAAGAAACCGATTCTGGTTATACTAAATACGATAGAAATAGTAATGTTTCTTCTCATCAATGGGAACTTGCAGATGAGTTAACACATAATGAACTTTGGATGTTTTTAGATTCAATCAAAGAAAGAGCGAATAAAAGGTAAGCACCTAAAAGTTCACTTTTAACAATGAAAAGGTATAGAGAGTAATGAAATGAAAATTGAAATTATGATAAGCAAAACTCTTTACGATAGCCTTAATCAAATTGACCTGTCAGTGAGACTTGAAGAACACCCAAACGATGTATTGTATTCCCAATCATTCACCGCCAAAGTAAATGATTATTTAGAAACATTAAATGAAGCTGATCATAATGAAGTACTTAGTTATTTAAGCGATCCACTTTCATCATTCAAATACGCTAAAGATACTCATAATTACTCTTTACAAAAATTTAATAGCAACGGGATTTGTTACCATGGACTTACTGCTGGCACTTGCCCTTGCGGATGCAGCGAGTGGATGATTTAGTGTTTAAAGTGATTTTGGATGCTATGAATCAGAATGTATAGTAAATAAGTTGGCATACTGCTCTGTTTGATTGCAACTAATGATTCACATGTTAAACGAGTGTTGTCAGACATTAATTATACGGTAACTACAAACAGCAGAACGCTTTGTTCACAACGAACTCGGGAAATAACAATGGAAATACCTCTAATTAATAAATTAATAACCACTAACGGTTTTGGTTTGCGATCATGGGATGATCGCTACAGCAAGGGTGTGCGGGTATGCGTTGCTCCAAATTCATACATGCTTGAAGAAGTAGAATCAGCATCAGATGACGGTGATTTAGACATGATTCCTTCAACTGAGTTTTTACTTTCGCAAGATTGGTTGCCGTTTGCTATCGGTAAAGATTTTATCCATGCCTTACAAGAGTTGGAAAACCGCCTCAATGCACTACCAGTCGAGCAGATAGATAGGGCGAGTAATTGGTCTAATAGCGTTCATGAAGTGCTTGAACACTTAAAAGAGGTTGCAAGTTCAGGAAACAACAATTTTAAAGAATTATCTAACAACTTTGAAAAAACTTGGATTTAACTTAAAAGGTTCCAAGTAAATATTCACCGACAACAGGGGATTAAAAATGATTACGGCTGATGAAGTATTAAATGATCAAGCAGCATCGTTCTGGCTTAAAGAGCAAATAAAAAATGCAATGAACAGGGATATTATTGATGCAATAAACGACACTGAAATATTACTTGAAGTTCTAAATGAACTTAATAGAAAGCGTGGTGTTGTTCAAAAGAAATTATAGGGACTGGCATTGATGCTGGTGGTTTTTGTATGTGGTGCAACAGGTTTTATTGAGTGAGGCCGATTAAACCAGCTACCAAAAATAATTAGTCGTTATTGTTTTGGTTAGCTGGTTTTTTATGGGGTTCATATAATTAAAAATAGGTTTAATTAATTCTGCTTTAAATATTAACCGAAGTGGTTTTTAGTTTTAATTTCAAGAGTATTTAATTCTTGTTTCACTTTCAGATCACTTTCATCACAAGGTATCGCAGCAAATGTGCATCCATATTTTTCAAAAGTGTTACCCTTGAATAATTTAAAATTAGGCTTTAATAAATCCTTATAAATTTGATCTGAATTTAAACTTACAGGGCCGTAAGCTTTTCTAACCCCATCTTCAATTACTATCACATATGATGGAATAACGCGATCGTGAATATAAGAAGCTACTTTCCCACTTACATAAACAAAAGGGTAACTACCAAATAAAGTAATAAAAAGTAAAAACAAGCCAATCTGTAACGTTTTGGGGATGATTAGCTAGGCTAAGAATCACAAAGAAGGAAATCACACCTAAAATAGTTAATGCCGTTATAGTCACATCAACGCGATTACTTTTACTTTTCTGAGCTTTTAATTTTTTTCTATTTCAGCACTGTATCCCATTTTTATATTCCTCTTTTTCCTATGTTTTAGTTCTGTGTGAATAGCGGTAAGAAACATTCATGCTTACCACTATTTTTTATGTTTAAGCTGCTATTAGCAACATTTTTAAATTTAGATGCTTCAATAAGCGCATTAGTGTTAAAGCTTAGTTCTGCTTCTCTTTCAGTTATATCCATTTCTTGAGCTGCTTCTTTGGCAGATGATAACCAACCTTTTAACCTGCCAAATTCAACATTTAATTTACAAATAAAATCTTGATTCAATTTTATATGTAAATTTCCGTTCTTAAACGCTTTTGCTTCAAACAAAGAGATTTCTTTATTTGATACGTGATCATGAAACATGAAAGTATTTTTAATATGTGTGTCCCACAAAAAATCAGTAGTTGTTTTTTGTCCTGTTCTATCGAAATTCAAATTAATAGCGATAGTGCATAAATCATCAAGCAATGTGATTGCTCTATTAGATAGACCACAATCAGGGTTTTCATGTGACCATGATGAAGTAGCAAGGCCGCCAGCATTATGCAATACAATGCGATGATCTAAAGCATATCTGTCTAAGTCGTTAGGTCTGCGGCAATAGTTCCAATTCTCATCTTTAAAGGTCTTTTTGTTTGATTTGTAAAGAATGATGTTTGCACGTTCAGTTAAACTATTATGGCAATCAATTAATTGCTCATCAAAATAAGAGTTAGCATTTTTTATAACCCAATGCACAACACCGTGAGCGTTCTCTGCTGAAAAATCAAGATGAGTATTTTCAAATAAGGTGTCTAATAGCTTTTTACGTGAGCGATTAGTTAATTTATCTGTAATGGTTGTTAAGTTGTTAAATAACTCTCTCCAATACAAATCTTTTAGTGACATAATTTTTTGCTCAAGGCCACTTTGCACGTTCTCAACATTAACATTAAGTTCTTCTAATAACTCGGGGTCGAGTTCGCTAACCTTTAAGTAATTATTCATTAACACTTCAATATCTCGGTCATAAAGTCTTTCTAAAACTTTTACGAGCCCTTCACTTTTAATCAAATCACTATTGTTGGATTTTTCTTTAATGCTTTCTTTTTAGATGTTTGATATTGATAGCTTGACTGTTTGGTTTTTTTGCATTGATTTTAAAGTGAGTATTAAACCAAAGTTTAAACGGATCTACATTTACTTGATTACCTCTAAAGTAACTTTGTCTTTTATTTGCAAAGTTTACGCGCAATACGTGTACAGTGGCCCTAGCTTGACGAAATGCATCTAAGTAAGTATCTGTGGCTAAGATAGTAATCGATGCGCTACGCTCTTTTAGTGCGTCTTTAATGGACTCAGATTTTTCCCATCGAACAGGTAAAATTAAATAAGCGAATTCTGCATTGCTTTCATTAATCAATTTTAAAGTCCAGTTTTCAAACTCTGAAAAGATAGGATTCATAAACACAATAGCTACTTTTTTATCAAGCAAGCTTTGAGCATGATAATCAGTGCCGACAATAAAAATTGACTTGTCGAGGCTTTTGATAAGTTCAGGTGCTTTTTCTATAGCGTATCGTTTGCCTTCAGTTAAATATTCTAACGCGCTACCAGTGCCGCAACCAATATCAAGAACAGACTCGGTAATGGGATCATCGCTAGAAATTAAACATTGTTCTTTAATATCTTTTTTGATCACATCTAACTGAGATATTTTAGTGGGGTAAAACTCGAAGTCATTACCTGCTGCTTTAAGTTCTTCAACTATTTTTAATGTAGAGCTTCTTGTATGAGTGTTCATTATGAAATCCCTTATATGTTTTTAGATAACTATATTAATAATATCCTGACTTTTTAAAGTCCAAAGAAATTTATTACAATATATTTGAATAAATTAAATTTTAATTTAAATTTTGGAACTATGCTTTAATTGTTAATATTGAAAAACGAGAGATAAAAGGGGGTTCACATGGAAGCAATCAATAAAAAGAAAAAAGAGTTTATCAATGCTTATAAAAAGAAAGGCTGGGATACTAAAGAGCTTGCGCTTAGGTGGGGGTGTTCAAGAACAAGAATTTATCAATTAGCGGATGAAGTTGGATCAGACCATAAGTTAGCCCAATCGCACATTGATAAAGTAAATGGCTTACCTGATAAATGGTAAACAACAAACCAATAACAATCAAACTAGTTTTCATAAAGCACTTAGAGCAAACGATTGTCTTACTAAAACTTTATTTAAATTAAAAAAACATTTTCACATAGATTGTTGCCTGTTAGTTATGAAACTAAAACACGAAGTGACAAAATTTATTTAATACAATTTACTTACTTTGATGAATCAAAATAAGAAATCAATCTATTTAGTAGGGAAATAGAGATAGGTAACTCATATAAAAGAGCTTTTAGGGCTGGTGGCTCAAAAGAACAATAAAAGGCATTGTTAACAATGACTTATGTAAACTATGTAAGCTAGTTAACTTTTTTCAATGCTATTTGGTTAAGCATAACCATCACTTTAAAAAGAATTATTTAATAAAAACACCCCTTATTGATTAAAAATATCACATTTACTATGTAAAAAATGTTCATTTGTCACAAGCAGACACCTCCAACTATGTAAAAAATGTTCATTTGTCACAAGCAGACACCTCCAACTATGTAAAAAATGTTCATTTGTCACAAGCAAACACCTCCAACTATGTAAAAAATGTTCATTTTTTATTAACTCATAAGTCACTTTCTTTCGAAATTAACTTATTTTCATTCTTTCTTTTTATCCAAAAAATCAACTTAACAACTTTAGAGTTTTTATTAGCTGGATTTCGCCTAATTTCTTGAATGTAAACACTAAGATCAGTTCTTTTATTTATTGAAGAAATAGTGGGAGCCAAATAGCCTCTTCGCATTTGAGGGAAAGAAAGATAAGAATCTGAAAGTGATAATTTGTTAATTAATGCAATAGGCGTTGTTGTATATTTACCTTTAGAAACCCACCTTTTAATCTGTTCATAAAGCGCAGCAGCATTGTTATTAAGGGTATTAACATATAACAATCTGTATTGAGTAAATGGGTCATTTTTTACAGGTCTAATTAAGTCAATAAAGCCATTCGTGAATGTAACCTTACTCTTTCCACGTTCAAAGCCAAATGAACATGTATCTGTAATATTTCGCTTTTGAAAGGAGCTAGGGAAAGAAGATCATCTTCTGATAATATCTTTTCATCTAAGCAACTAATCACATTATCAATCCATTCAGGGCGAGCCTCGTAGACCGTGTTATCAGGAAAGGCACTCAAAGCCGTTCTAATCTCTTTTGCCGCATGAGAGGCCGTTAGCTGAAATGTTCTTGCATATTCACCATGATCAATTATTACATCCCTTGTTAGCGTGTGAACACTATCAAACTTATATGCTTCCAACCAAAACCAAATAATACGCCTCTCTCCAATTGATAACTTACAAATTGAATCTATGAATTGATTCTTAATGTAAATTATAGGGTTTGAGGTTTTACCTTTGACTAGAGCTGAGTTAAGCATATTCATGAAGCTGGCCTTGTTAAAATAAAGTATCTAAGTGTTTGACCATACTTAACTATGTAAAGATATGCAAAATAAAAAATAAATTACATACTTTCCCGATGGTTATCCACATTATTATCCACAAGTTATTAAATTATGAACGGTTTTTACATAGTTAAGAAACGATTTTTACATAGTTAAAGAGCATCTTTTACATAGTTAAAGGACGCTTTTTACATGCCACATAATTTTAAACTCAATAGTGCTGCGGCTAAGAAAGGAGATAATTAAGTCTATAAGAGTATTATAAAAGATCTCATAAAAGAGCTTTTATAAAAGAGAGAGCTGTATATGTTAATAAAACAACCACAAGTTACATCCCTGGTAGTTCGATGAAAACATCTAGTAACTAACCCTACCTTTCATGGAAAGCTATTCGTTTAATTTAGGAAGTTAGCTAAGTGGAGGTAAAATTTCACAAAGAAAATTAATTAAATGGAATGAATATGAAAAAAACAATTTTATTGGCAATGTCATTGCTTATCACAACCTCAACTTTTGCTGGTGATTTATCGAAAAAAATACAGTTCAAGTTAAAGGAAAGATAGGCAAAGTTGTTGATGGGGATACGATTAAAGTTCAATTAAAACCATCGGATTATAACAACCTCAAAAATAGAGCTGAGAATAGAAAAGAAAAAAGTAATTTTAATGACAAATACAAAAGTGTAACCGTTCGGGTTGCAAGTATTAATACAGAGGAATCGGTTCATAGTAATAAGAGTAAGAATACCAAGAAAGGGATCGAGTCCTCAAACTACTTAAAGCACCTTGCGCTCAATAAAGAGGCAGTAATTAACTGTTACGGTTTTGGTTATTACGGTCGATTGATTTGTAATGTGGTTGTTAATAACCAATTTGATATCGCATATCAAATGATCATTACAGGGCGTTCAAACTATATAACTAAATACGGGGAAAACCCTTTTAATCATAAACAGTACCTTTACGCACAAGAGCAGCAAACAGATACAAAATAAATAACCATTGGAGAAATATAATGACAAATGAAAAAGCAAAAACTGGTAAAAATATAATGAGTAAGTTAAAGGTGACAAAAATTTTAAAATACACAGCCATTTCATTCACCTGTTTTATGGGTGGTCAAGGTGTGCAGCTCGTTTACTCTCATAGCAACATTGAAAACAAAGTCCTTGAGAAGATCGCTTTTTCTAGCACCGAGAACTCAGAACAAGTAAATCAATACAGAGAATGCGTGTATGGCAAGAAAGAGTTAACGGTTGATCAATGTGCAACTAAAACAGCCGAAGGCGAGAATATAAATAAACTGATTAAACAAGAAACATCTTACTTAAAAGCTGCGTGGCCTTTAAACTTATTGTAAAGCTGGTAGGCGTTTAAGTGATTTGATCACTTAAAGAGGAGTATATGCTGCTATTTTTTAGTAAATAGCAGTAATAACTTAATTAAGATGATAACCCGATCATTATACTGAAAAATCACCAAAAAGAAAGTTCAACAGCAACTTGCATTGAAGTTCTACCTGAAATAGCATCCCAAAATCAAAACGACTGCCTTTGCCTACTTCCGAATACCACTCTTGCAGGCCGTTAATAATAGAAAACTCATCAAGACCATCATCATGAGAAGCTTCAACCCAAGAAGGTAGTTTTTCATAACTTAACTTCAATAAGCTTTCTATTTTCTTATCAACTTTATTTTTTGCTTTTGCTTCTTCTTTTAGATTAAGACGATTTGCTCTAGTGAAATTTGCATGTATTCTCGTATCAAACCTAACTTCTTTAGCTTCAGCAATAGATGGGAAAGCTTGCGCTATAAAGTTTGGGTCTAAAAAGCTTCCATAATGTCCACCTGATAAAATTAACATATTAATTTGTTCTAGTATTTCTGCTTTACTTCCATGCGTTCTAGCGAATATAAGTTCATTTTTAGATGGATTGGTGTTGCCAAGGTAGTGTTTTAAGAAATATCGAGCATAGCCATTGAAAGGGACTTTTTGTTCGCGTTTTCCTTTGCTATAACATCAGAGATAGAAAGAGCTACAGCTCGTTGTATTAAATTTCTTGGTAGTATTTTCATAATTATAAATTCCATATTGATTAAGTTATGAATTAACTTTACCAAGATGGCCCCATCTTCCAAAATATTAAAATATTAAAATATTAAAATATTATGGTGGGTGCTAGTGTTGTTTTCTATAAGGGCATACTCGCTACCATAAGCGCAGAAAACCCTATTACTTGTTGTAGTTTTTCATGTTCGATTAGGACTTGTTATTATTTTTAATGTTTTAAATAAACAATTCAGGTTTTTAAGGTACTTGTTGTAGTTTTTCATGTGAAACGAGATCCAGTTAATCAATTGATTGAAAAAAGCCCTTTATTTGTGACGAAAATCACCTTAAATCACTCCTTTTGAGGTATTTAAGGTTTGTACTTATTTAAATCAGATAACTTATGTTTTTGGGCTTCTGCCATTGATGTAGAGTACTTGGACATAAACTCAGATGATAATTCTAATCCATGTTGCAATAGAACCTCTGGCTGAGAAATCATCATTGTCAGCTCTTCAACTGTCGGGTTAATAGGGTTGTCGGGCGTAAAATCATCACGATTTACAACCATGTACACACCAATAGCATCAGTATATTCTTTTCTATTTCCAAGCCTATCGAACAGTTCACTAACAGATTCAGATTCTTTCTCTTTCCAAGAGAATAAAAATTCTAATCCCCTTATTTTACCGCCCCTACCACTTGATATTATGTTGTAACCGTAACAGTTCTTGCGTTGCTTAGAGTTATAAAAAGTAATGTTCTTTTCTGTCTTGTCTATCTCTGCTATAGATCTCCTTATACAGTTCTCCATAAACATTTGATTTTTTTCATAACTCTTTTACTAACCTCTCCATCAGCATTTAAAAGGCCGAACCCAGCGTACAGGTCTTTTAATGAAAGCGTGTTTAGCTTTCCTTTTCCTGACGTTTTAAATCTTGATAGCATTTCATACAAAGCCTTAGAGTACCTACGGGCAAGCTTCCTAAAAATAACGTGATCAACTTGCGCGTGTCCTCCTGCAACGGTAAGCCACTCGTCAGAAAGCTCATCATTAGGTGACATAATAAGCTCTCCATTTTCGTAAGTTATTCTTTTAAACAAAGGTACAAAATCAAATCCTTTCTTCTGCTCATTTAAAATACCAACAGGCTTGCTGCTAAGTGTTTTAGATGGCCCTTTTAAAAGCGAGTATAACTGAGAAGAATCTACGCCAAACCAATCAGAAAGAACTTGATTGCTAAATCTATATTTAGGGGTGAACTTAACGTTCTCATGTTCTTGATAATACTTCCAATGTGCTTTTTGAATCCTAGAAAACAATAAGGCCATCAAGTCATATTCTTTTGTAGATAAGTTGATTTGAGAAAAAACAAGGTGATGGCTTTTCTTATAGAATTTAGAGTTAAGTTGAACAGCGCTGCTGGTAGAAATAATGTGATTACAGTCTGAATCAACATCTTTAACATCACTCTTGGTAGCTTTATCAGGCCCATAAGTGACTGATGCTCCATTATTAGAAACATGCAAATAAGTAAGACTTGCCCCTTTATCAACATAAGTAATATTAGAACTGCTAAGGTAAGATTTATCAAATTCACTCAAAATGCTACTCCGATCTCTATAGGCATTTAGAGTAAATACCTAACTTGTTGTAATTTTTAATGCTGATAATAAAAAATTCAACCACTTACGAAACAAGTTGTTTTTCCAATGTTTAAAAACTTAACTTGTTATAGTTTTTAATGCCAAACTCTAGCGTAATTAATAAAACATTTCATTTATATTTTCACAAAAAGTGATTTTCATGATCAATAATTAATGAATAAGTGGTAAATGAACATTTAAAAATCAACTTCTAACATTTAAAAATCAACTTCAACATTTAAAAAACAACTTCTAACATTTAAAAATCAACCAAGAACATAAAAAGATCAACTTGTTACATAAAAAGATCAACCAAAGGGTCTGTTTTAATCTTTAAATTCAATTGGTTACAGAGGGTCATATATTATATATTTTATAGATCCTATATATATTTATAGATCCTTATAGAGTAATGTGATATGTGGATAAAAATAAATGATACCCGTTCATAAAAAACAATTGAACATCACCAAAATAAAAGAAATTTACAATGAGCGAATTAATAACAAAAATTTTAACGGGCCTACTAAATGCGACATCATTTTTTTTGATAATGATTTCAATACTGTACATTATCCAAAAAGCAGTGATTAGCATATCGCTCTATAAATTTAAAAATAAAATTATTTATGGAACATCGATATTCGGAGTTGTAATTCATGAGCTTTCACATTTAGTTATTGCGGTTGCTTTTGGTCACAAAATTTTGAACGTATCGCTAGTGCATTTCGACAAGTCAAACACCCTTGGATATATAGAGCATTCCTTTAATACAAGAAGCCTATATCAACTTACTGGATGTTTTTTATAGGGGTAGCACCTTTATTTGGGGGTATAGCAGTCATTTACCTACTTACAATTGTTTTATTACCACACCCACAAGCTTTGATTAATAGTTTAATGTTATCTGAAGCAAGTAACTTAACTAATTTAAATTTTTATACTATTGAATTTATATTCAAAAGTTTTTGGTATGGCCCTGGCATTACAAACAAGCAACCCGTGTATGTTCTCACTTTGGTTCTACTTAGTTTTTTCTGTAAGTTTACATTTAGCACCATCGCCAACAGATATGAAAAACAGCTCAGTCGGAGTCTTATTCGTTTTAGGACTTACAATAATTTGCTGCGTTTTATTAGAACTTTATAACTTAGATTTACTGTACTGGATAAAACAAAAACTAGATATTATTGCTGGTTTTTATTTGGTAAGCATAGTTATTTGTTTAATAGCTGGTGGAATAATATTATTAACATCAGGGTTAATTCATGCAATACAACGAAAAAAAGAGCGTTATATAGAGGATTAATGAAAATGTATGCAATTAAGTTGTAACTAGATTGAAAATTCAATACAGGTGCTTCTATTTGTCGGTAGAACATTAAAGTTCTAAACCATCTATGTGCATTTTAAATGCGGTCTACCTAATAACACATCACATTCAGGGCGAAAAGCACTTGCCACGAACAGTGTGATAATCAATAACGCTATTACTGATAAATGTGAAGCAATGAACCTAGAGCCAACACAAATACTTGATGGAATTTCAAGATCACTTCTTGGCGCAACAATGGCTTTTGGAACTAAGGATTTATCTGTTGAAATTGAAAATGCAGGTACAGTAAATGTTTTACTAGCAAACAATGAAATAGATATTGGTGAGGTGATTACAGATGATATTAAGAGCATGGCGCAAGAATGCCTTACCAATGCCCAACCCCAACAAGCTAATAAGTTTAGTCTTGGTTCATCAACATTTACACAACATACCAACGGTAAAGTAAGTGGCATGGGTAAAACGAAATTTTAACTATCACGGAAAATATTTAACGAGCGGAATTGTTTGTAATGATAATATCTAAAGTATTAAACAAATGTTGGGGATGTGTGCATCCTGATTATCAAAGCGAAATAATCATCGCTTTAGTTTTTATTGTTGCTTCAGCCTCTATCAGTGTTGGAATGTATCTTTATGATAGCACGAAATTAATCCCTTCAATTCTTATGGGGATCAGTGTTCTTTGTATTCTTTTTGCGATGCGAGGGTTCTCAGATTTGTACGAGGAAATGAAACTAATAAATAATAGAACTGGATTTACAAGGAATTGATATGGCTGAAAATACAATGTTGATAGTCACAGAAATAAACACTGTTGGCACTACTGGAAAGCCATTATTAATAATGGATAAATCGCATTTACTTAATTAAGCATTAGCTTAAACACTCACGGAAACTATGACCTAAAAGGGATGAAAAATGAAATTAGATATTACATTGTTTTTGCAAATATTTTTAATAGGTTTCCTCTGTAACTCTGTATTTAATAATTTTGGGAAAGATACGTTCATGTACCCTGTAATTATATTAATTATTGTTATTTTTTTAGTTGCTCACAAAGTTTATCAATATAAAAAGCCTCACAACGGAAAATAATAAGGAACAACAAATGCGTAGTCAAACAAACCAAATTATCGAAACGTTAAAACGCTACGCTAAAGGTCGTCAAAATGACGTACATCGAGGTCTAGAGTCTCCCGAACTATCAGCATTACTTTTAGAGAAATACGCTGTAGGTCTTGTTGATGCGATAAGAGTATTAGGTGTTGACGTTGATATTAATTTAATTGCGTCAGAAGCAGACAAGTTATGTTTATGTATTGATCACGACATGAATAAAAATAGAGAAATTCGTTATAAGAATTTTTCCAATTTAGATTTATCAGAACCAAGAAAGTATTCACGGAATTTAAAAAGAGGCTTTAAATGTCGATAGTTACTACTTATGAGTTAAAACGAAAGCCAAGAATTATAATTTCGGTAGTTGCTATCTAAGGGTATGAGTGAACATTAATTAATTTTTTTATCTGGACACACCTTTTGATGTGGAAAAGGGATTACTTTACAGGAAGTACAAATAAAACCATTTTTAAGCAACAAATTAATTTGATGAGTAGGGAACTCCTTCTCTTTGTTACATGAAGCACAAAGAAATAACGTAACATGATCTTTATCCAACATATAGCCACCGTTTTATTAAAACAATAGACTAACACAGCATCAAATAAAAACCAGTAACGCAAATAGCTACCAAACCAAATTGTTAAGCTACAAACTTTGATTTTAAATTAATTGAAAAACTTCCTATCGAGCCAGCTTTCATACGGTAAACAAAGTTAACCCAATTATTAACAAGCGATTTATCTAAAAACTGCTCTGCATCGATAATAGCAGTTACATCAAAAACCCTTGGGAATAAAACTTGATTATCCAAAGTCATTAATAAAACAGAATTATCCATGTACACTTCAACTTGAACAACCTGAGCATCAATGTGAAATTGATTTTGAACAGCTAAAGCATCTGAAATGGCGCTATTAGAGTCCTTATGAATAGCTGGGGCAACAAAAGAAGAACCAACATCAAAAACACCAATCTTATTATCTTTTAGAACTGCAAAGCCAGTAAATAAAATAGTCATAACACCCTCCTAATATGAGTTTTTTCTATTTATAAAACTAGTATGACATAGCTTCAAAAAAGTCCAAAATAATATATTTTGAAATCATGATATTTTAAAAATAATATATTTTAATTTTCTGCTGCTATTATTGATAACTAATTTGTTTTAAATGAACAGCCTTTAAATTATTGACTTATGCAGTTTGGAACTATGGAAGTGGTTGATAAAATTATCTTCCATAAAGATAATTTACAAATTATAAGGAATCAATATGAGCGCATTAGATGGTTTATTTACTTCTCAAGCCCCAAAGATGAATTTTAAAAGAAGAGGTGAATATCAAGCACTTTTTAGCTTTATGAATGAAAGAATTAAAAGTTTATCTTCTGGTGAGCTTGTTGTTAACAACCAAACAAAATTAAAAGATGGTGAGGTATTAGCATTAAAACAAGCAATGATACATGTAGCTGAAAATAATAGAAATTATGCCCTATACACAATTTGTGCAAACGGTAATGAACAAATAAAGGTTTATCTTTCTAAATATGAAATGTTAATTATTGGTGAAGATGAGCTGCTAGTTATTCACCCTAAAACCATTTGCAATGATGGTTGCCTTTGTTCTTGTTGTAAAGATAGAGTTAAACCTGTTGATTACGATATTTATGAAAGTTTTGGCGATGTTTTTTTAAATTTTACACAATACGATAAAGATCAGGTGATGATTTATTCAACATCGGAAGGTGGTAAATATGGACTTAATTTATTTAACAGATTAGTGCTAACTGTTACTGAAGCTTTTTCTATTTGCAATAAAAGTAAATTTTCTTGGCCCTTAGACGAATGCCCTTTACACAAGTTTAGTGATCTAAATAACCCATTGTCTCTAATCGCTTAAATAAAAAACGAAAGGTCGATAATTTCGACCTTATAACTATTCAATCAAAACCTACTGATTAACACTGTCCATTTAAAACAATTTTTCTATATGAACTTAGGAAATCAGGGTGTTGATGAGAATATAATTATTTATCAAGTGAATAGGGGTTAAATGAGTTCTAATAATTTTTTAGTGATTTGGGTTCCACACGTTCAAATAGAAATAAATACACTATCAAAGGCTTGCGAAGTTGGAGGTCGCCTTATTTTTGATGATCTGAGTTATGGTGAAGCTGAAGAAATGAAAAAATATTGTCTATTGGGGCCCCTCAAGATGGTTTTTACATAGTTATTAAGAAGGTTTTATGAGTGAATTGATAATTAGAAGTCTTGGAGAAAAAAAGAATTTAAGTCCATAGAAGATTTAGAAATATCCTTATCTAAGGATTACACTTTTAAACACATTACTTTAATTCATAAGCGAAAATCAGGTGTATTAAAAGTGCTTTATGCAAGCGTTAATAAAGATGGTCGGTTAAAAGAAACATACGGAAAAAATAAAGATATTAATTTAAGGGATTTTTTGTGTGACTCATAAGGTTACATAGCGCTCTATACCTAAAATATATTAGGTATAGAGCGAACTGATTAATAGCCGTTAAGAACATCTCTAGCTATAACCATTCCAACACCTACCCCTTGCAAGTAATCTATACCTTGCCCTAACCCTTCATAGCTAATATTCGGTGAAACCTCATTAACCAAGTGCAAAGGAACGCTTTGAGCTTTACATAGCTCTGGCACCGTTAACAAGCGCACTTTATTATCATCAAATTTAGATTGTATATGCGGCTCTGAACTCCTATCTTTTTGATACCCTTTTACCACAAACACCTATTTTAGTTGCATGTTCATTAACCACATTAAAACCGAAATTTTTCCCATTGAGCTTGTTCTTTTCAGACCTTTGTTTTTTTGTTTCTGTATCTCGCCAGCTATTACTTGTGTTAGGCACTTCATCTAAAATATCTGACAATTGATTATGCTGCTCTTTAAATTTAGGGAAATTTAATAAATTTGCATTTTTTAAACCATTACTAACAGCGATAAACCACCAACGTTTACGGTTTTCTATTGAATGAGTAAAGCCGCTATCTAACTCAGCCTCACTGCTTTCTGTTATTGAGTAACCACAAACCTTTAACATTGCTTTTAATAAAATGTAAGTTGCTGAATCTCTTGCTTGCGTGACGTTTTCACTGTATAGAATACTAGGCTCTGAAGCATCAATGATGCGAATCAGACCAAGTATTGCAGTTGCATCAGTGGCATGTTCTTCAGCAAATTTAATTTTATTTTTTGGTTATGCCCGATAATGAATGCCCTGTACATGGCAAGCTAAACCCTAAAATGTCTACTTTGGGTATTAGTTCAGGTTCAACTTCTTCTAGCGAAGCTTCAAATATTAGAGTTTCATCAGAAATAGCATGATTATTTTTAGTCGCCACATCTAAATATTTTCTTTCTCTATCAACAATGAATTCAGTCGTTGATATTACTCCACCCTTTGCAAGCCCATCATGAACAGCAGCAGTAGAAACACCAATACCTACACAAGCAACGCCTGTTTTGATTGAACCATTACTAAGGTTGCTTATCAGCCTGTTTTCACGCTCTCGTTGTTTTGTTTCGGTGTGGCTAATTGAAATATGAATTTCATTCTTATAGAAATCAACTCTTACTTTTTGAGCGTTTTGAGTGACGTTAATAAGATCAGAATTGGCAATATCTATGATAGGAGACACATGATCGTTGTTACGTTGCTTCTACCTGATACTACGCGATTACCTACCGTATCTTTATCACATTTAGTTAATACAATTGTACGTGTATCGATGTTTAATGAGACTGTATAAAAAACACCTTTATCAAAATTAGCTGACAATAGGTTTCCACCTTGCAGCCAAATTCTTTATTTCCTCGATGTTCGCCAACTTTGTAATAGCCATGCTGTAGAGGTTTATTGCTTGTCATGATAAATCCTTTTTTATTATCTATGAATCTATTTTAGCATCACACCTGAAAACCCAAAACATTAAAACATTAAAATATTAAAATATTAAAATATTCACTTTGGTTTTTTGATTGTTGATAGATAATTGAAAGTGAAAAACACACTCAAAGTTCAATAAAAACAATTAGGATTGTCAATATGGTCAAGTGCAATGAAGCGGCTGAATACATGCTTACTAGCGGTGAATATTTTACTGCTGCTAAGTTGGGGAAAGAATTGAATGTAACTGCTATGGTTGCTACAGGGTTTATTTACAATATCCGAAACGCGAAAAAATATGAAACGATAGAAACAAGCTTGCCAAATAGAAAAGTGAAAGTGTTATCTATTAAAGGTAGGAGTATTGGTATAAATGAACTGTGGGGGTTGGTCTTATAATGGTTAAAACTGTTATAGATAACGAAGCTGCTTTAACTGAATAGAGCAGCTTTAATAGGTGCTTTTGTTGCAGGTTAGTATTTTTTTACAATCACTTTTATAATTCGACCAGGGTTCACTTGAAACTTTTGCTCTGTACTTTGTGATAAATCAAAATCTATGTTGTAACTATGTTTAATTTGTTTTGGATTAGCGCTATTAACAATGCATTTTTTGTGTCTACAGGGGGTGTAACCATTCATATCAATGCTTATATTAGTAATTGAAATAGTACCCTTGTTGAGATCTATTCCACCTTCTGAACCATAGTTTAAAGAGCTACCGCTTGTTGTTATTTTATTGTTAGTACATCTAGTAACAATAAACGTTTTGGTGCCAATGTCGCTTTTGTATTGAAAACCAGTACTACCTTTGGTGTATCCTGACTCGAACAGGATATTTCCTTTCGCATCCTCCAAAGAGTAATAATAGCTATATAAACTTTCTGAATGAGCTTGGAAAGATGCAAGCAAGGCCATAGACAATATGATTTTTTTCATGATTTACCTGTTTATTTTTTGGTTTAAAAAAGATTTCATTAATAATAAACTTTTATCTAAGTTAGTAACAATGGCGTTGGCTAATGAATTTGTCATAATCATTGTGACTACTAAAAGCAAAAGCAGTGTTCGCAAGCAAAACTATTCTTTCACCACCGCCTAGATCGCAAGTTTGGTATCCATGAGCTGCGGTTTTCCGAAGTGTTGCGCAACCACTCTCAATTTTCTTGATTGCTTTAGCTGCTTTTTTAGCTAGGTGTGGTGAGTGCTTTTTAGGTAGTTTTATTTTCATAGTTAGTCGCCTTTTACTGTTTGTTTTTATCTATTTATTAACTACCAATCTATCATCTATTCTGAAATTCCAAAGTAAGGGGAAGGTTTTAACCCTATTTGAGATATAAAAAAACACGGATTAACCGTGTTATTTTTTCTGCTTTAATATTGCTGGTGGTTATTTTTTTGAAAGGTCAGAATCAGGTAAATTATTCAAATATTCAGTAAATACTTTTATTAGTTCAGGGTGTTCTTTTGGTTTGGGGATGGGTATTCAATCTCGTTTTCATGATAAAAAGCTAAAATTTCATCATGGCCTAATATACCGATAAAACTTTTAAAGGCTTCTATCAGATCTGTATGGCTTAATTTATCTTTTTTGTAATCATACTTTGGCTATCAAAGAGAATAAGCAAGTAGATAGTAATTTGAAAGATTGGTGAGCTGGTGGTTGTGGTTCATTAGTCGTTGTTACGCTTACGATTGATATCGTTTCTTTTTTCATAAGTGCCTTTTTGGTCGTTATATAATGATCTTAATCTACAGCACAACAGATAAAATCCAAATAGCGCATAACACTAAAACTATTTACTTAGCTGTGAATAAATAGTTGTAATGCTTGATGAAAGCTAAACTGTATAAATGGTGACTTTGAAAAACAAGAGTAAATCTATTTTAAAGTCTTTTAAGTGTTTGTTTAAAAGGCTTTAACGTAGATTCAACAAGCGAAGCGCGGTAGAGGGGCTGGATAACTATTTCAGAATGAGTCCTACATAGTAATTTTAATTCCGTGAACACTTGGAAACCTATAAAGACAAGATCAAAAAAGGGGCTGATGGTTTAGGTCAGCCCCTTTATTTACGTAGAGTTTTTAAAACTAGCTCTATTTGTTCTTTTTGATTGCTACATATAATTGTGCAACAGCAACAACCAATGTAAGAACAGCAATAACCATTAATGTAATTTCAAACATCACGCTTCTCCCATTATTAAGGGAGTCTGCTAACAGGGCTTATACATTTGCAAAATTGCTACCTTGTAACCCTGCTCGTCTATCTGTTGAGGATATGTACGCTATCTCCATGTAGTTATGTACCATTGTCAGTTCCACCCGACAAGCAAGGATTTGAATAATAACTATAGGAGAATCATATATACATGGATTTAACCATCACCCAACAAACGCTGTTATTATATACATAGACAGATGAGTAATATAGTAATACTTGTATATTATTAAAAAGGAGTATAACATTAAAACTGTTGAGGATATGTACGCTATAAAACATCTAAACCCGAACTTCCAATTCGGGTTTTTTTGTGTCCAAAATTCACCTTTTGTTTTAATTCTACTGTTGCTTGTTAAGCACCTAACACATGAAAGTAACGCTCCACATTTTCAGGCAATGGTTTTTTGCTAAAAAATAAACCGTTTTCTTTTAGCGGAAAAAGTTCTTTCAATAATGGGTAGGTTAATAAAATTAATTCACCTGAATCATTGAGTTCAGTGTTTGGCTCGAAAGATGGGTCATTAATTGCTTTTTCTAGTTTTGACAAAATCGTATTAAACACTATTTCAGGCTTACACTTGTTAATGTTTTTTTTAGCAAATGAATCAGACTTTTTATCGTTTGATAGTAGAGCGTTATTATTCAAGTTATCAGCAAAGTTTTTAACTGTTTTAGATACGACATCGCCTATAATATTTGGCATCAAAGATGAACCTATTACAGCAATGCCTGTAACGGGGTTAGCTACGCAAATAACACCGCCCACCACCAATAACCCATTTGTTATTTTGTTATTGTTTTCATCTATGGACAAAGCAATATCATTCAATATAACTGCAACATTAGAATTCGCTTCTGAACTTTCTTTATATTCATTCTTTACCTCGTTAAATATGAGTTGTTCTAATGTATTTAGCGACTCTTTTGAGGAAGGTGAAAAACTTTACGCTGAATGACGTTATCACTTAATACGCTGGGTAATATTCTATGTGTTTGAAGTATATATGTGCCCGCTTTATGTACATTAGGGATCAGAAAGTAATGGGTTATATCTTCAGCCTTATCATGACTTTCAATAGTTACAAGCTGCTTTAATGAAGAAAAACCCGTAGTAGAATATTCAACAATACCGCTTTTCACATCATCAACAATTATAGATGCTTTATCGATGAGTTTTTTACCTATCTTTACAATCATTTATTTATTCCTGTTGTTTATCTGTTGGTCTACAACCTCCCTATTTTCCTATTTCACCTTGATTATCTCTATAGAAATCAGCAAGCTCAGAATCAGTCATTTTACTCATCATATTAATAAATGTTTTAACAAGACTTGAACGATTAACTGTATAATTATCTTCAACATCATCTATTAACAGGTAATTAAGCTTTGTTGCCCTATTATCAAGTGCTTTTTTATATTTAGACGTTAAAGCACAAGTAACACTTTGAGTTGCTTCAGGTTTGATTTTAACCTCATTAATCGACTGCTCCTGTTTTGGGGCCGCTAATGGAATATCACCACCAGCTTCAACAAAGTCATTAGCCGCTTTAGTTGCCACGCTTTGATTTACAGATTGTTGTTGTTTTTTTAGCATTTCTCTTCTTGATAACTTGTTATTTGAGTTCATTTAAAACCTCCGATAATAAACATGACATTTCACCTTTCGCTTTACTGTCTGAACTTTCACTTACTCCCTTTCCGACTCTTGTCATTTTACTATGAGCAGTACGCAAATAGATCATAGTTTTCAATAACGGGAACTCGGGGTATTCAGATAAAATAGATTTAGCTTCTAAGCGTTCTGATTCAGAACCATTGGTAGGCACTTTATTTAAGAAAGAAACCACTTTAAGGTTTGGATTAAAATCTTTTGCTGCGTCATAAACCTCTGACATACTTTCAAGCAAGTCTGTTGATTCGCTTGCGATCTCAATAGGCATGATCATTAAATCAGAACATAACATGCCACTTCGCATTTCACGGCTATCTCGACCAGCAGCATCAACGATGATGTAATCATAATTAGGTCGATGGCGCTCTATTTCCATATTGATTTTCATTGATAAACAAATACAGGTAAATGCAGAAACTTCGGTGTTTTCTTCACGCTTTTGATTCCAACGATAAGCAGAACTTTGAGGGTCTGCATCGATGATTAATATTCGATCTGTTTTACCATTGTATTTCTGATTGGAAATAGAAGTTGCAAGGTTAACCGCTGTTAATGTTTTGCCTACACCACCTTTTTGAAAGCCTACTAAAATAACTTTGCTCGACATAATTTCTTTTCCTTTTAAGTTTAATTGATAGGCTATGTTTTGCCCTTACCAACCATAATAGAGCAATTTAAATACTTCCAAAATATTATATTTCTATATTTCTATATTTCTATATTTCTATATTTCTATATTTCTATATTTTATTGCCTTGGGTGGATCAATACAATGATTTTTTATGGGTAGTAAGCATAACCAAACAAGAAAGCATTTTAATTTTAGGAAACTCAGCCTATTAATATAAAATGAAGCTAAATTAGCTACATATAAAGAATAGTAAATAAGCTTTATTCAAAGCATTAAAGGACAAATGAAACGGAATGATAAATTTAATTAAAAAATTATGGCCTCGGAAGCAAGCCGACATTCAGTTTATCGCCTCTGCCCTCTCAAAAAAAGAGCGGTACGGTATAGATAACCTTGAAGATGATGTAATTGGTTATCCACCAGATCAGAAAGGGATACCAGTTGTTCAAAATAAAGTTCTAATCGAACGCTTGACGACTGATATTAACGTATTAAAAAATGAAATTGGTTTAACAGAAAAAGAGTTCGATAAGTATTTAACTCCTGTAATCATTGAATTTATAAAGTACGCTCATTTACTGCCAGCTTCGGAATATCACCATCACTCAACAGGAGGAGGGTTGATATACCATTCATTAGATGTTGCAAAACGCTCAATGAGGATGGCCCAAATTAGTGAATTCCCCGTCTCCATTGGTAATATCGGTGACACCCAACAATCTAACTTGCAGTGGAAAACGGCTACTGTACTTGCTGGACTGTTACACGATTGCGGAAAGATAGTAACCGATATGACTATTTCAAATGGACTAGAGGGCCGTAAAAGGATTGAATGGGATGCATACGGTGAAAACACAATCACAGAATGGGCTTTTGAGAATGATTTAAAACGCTACTTTATTTCTTGGACTAAGAATAGAAACAAAGCTCATTTAAACGCTTCCGTTGCTGTTCTACAAAAACTAATTCCACGCGAAACAATGTCATGGCTAGACTCTTGTTATGATGGGAAAACAATTCATTCAACTATTCTTTCAACTGTATCGTCTGCAAGTGCGAGCCATGTAATGTCTAAAATAGTGGCTAGTGCAGATTCAAAGTCATTACGACAAGATATGTTTAATAGAAACTCTCATATCACTAAAGAAATGAAGAGAACCCCAATTTCTATTATTTTAAGTGACTTACTAAAGCATTTTATTATTACTGGAAAATGGGAAATCAATAAGAAAAATGCAAAAGTTTGGTTTGTGGACGATGAATTATATTTCTTGTGGTTCAAAGTTGTACCCGAACTATTGGCCGAACTTGAAAAGGCAGGATATGAAGTTCCTGACTCTCCTGATATTTTAGCTAGGGTTATGATAGAAGAAGGGGTATCTGAAAATTACAATGAAGATGAGTTATATCACCCTATACAACCTGAAATATTAGGAGATAAATCAAAGCCGCAGCGGTTGATGTGTTTGAAATACTCTTTCCCAGCCAAAGTGATAAAAGATCCATCTAAACTTTATTCAATTAGCCAGCACAAAGAAAAGCTAAAGAAAAAGCCCGTTTCAAATGAAAAGGTTACTACTGAAGCAAAATTGGAGCAGATTGATTACTCTGAAGAAATTGCAGACGTACAAGATGAAACCATCGAGCAGCCTGAGTACATTGAAAGCGGTAGAGTTAGCGTGATGCGCTTAATAAAGTCAGCAGCAAAAGAAAATGTAATTGCTAATAACGGTCATGAAAATAACTCTACTGAAACAACCGAAAGACTAAGCGTTCAAATAAAACAACCAGGAACGAAAGAGGGAGTGAAAATTATGTTGAACAAAGCGAAACAGAAAAATTAACCGATTCATTAAAATCCGTATCTGAATTTGATTCAATAAAAGAGCCTGAACTTAAACTTATTTATGCAGAGTTAAATTTGGAATGTGAAAATGGAATTATATATCTACCTAACAAAAATATTGTGGTAGCAGCTTCTCTAATAAGTGAAAGTTTCAGTGAGTATTCGGATTTTTCGGCTATGAACATGCTTAAAACTAGTAACAAGGTGAATATAATATGAGTGCTGATAACGAATATAACTTTCCTTTCCGCAAGAATTACGAATTAAGAATAATGGCTCTATGGTTAGCTATTTCTGCTTGTTGTTTCATCTGCCCTCTGATATTCGATGTACCAAAATCTATTTATCATTTGTTTACGTTTATAACGGCTTTTATAGGCTTAATACTTGGTAGGAAAGGCATAGAGATATATATAAGAAAATCCAGACTAAAGGGGTATCCATTAGAGTTTCTTGAACCATCTTCTGATGAGGCCATAAACCTTTTTCAAATAACGAATAAGGAAATTATTAATGAAATCAAAAAAATAGATAGCCTATTCTTTGGCTGGGGTGGTGAATGGACTCAAACGGAATCCCAATTAATATTTGATATCCTAAAAAGAAACGTTCCTGAACTGATAGGAAAGCAAAGAGTATCCAAAGGTGATGGCTATATACACGGCCTAATAGAAAAAGAGACTGTTTTAAGGTTTCCGATAGAACATGCTAATGGTCACACTCTGATAACTGGCGCTTCAGGTAGTGGTAAATCTTGCTGTTTTGGGGTGTTGTTGAAACAACTAATTTATAGGGATGAGGTTGTTATCTTTTTTGATCCCAAAGGAGATAAAGACATTAAAGAAATTAGCAGGGAGGCATGTGAAGAGATTGGAAAACCAGATAAGTTTTTATACTGGCATCCAGCTTTCCCTAGAGACTGCGTTAGACTAAATCCATTAAAGAACTTCACTCGTTCGTCAGAGCTTGCCGCGCGAGTAACTGCGCTATTGCCTGATGATGGGGATTCTTTTTATCTGCGACATTGCCAATACAGTTGTTCAATATATTGTCGATGCTTGCCATATTATCAATGAACAAGTAACGCTTACGCGCATTAGATATTATTACGAGCATTACGCAAAACTTTTGGAGTTAGCTTGCTTGGGGTGGTTTGATGCTAAATCGATAAACTGGCGAGATAAGATTTTTAGCAAGCTTGAATCTACAGGTGATGAGGAGTTTAGAGCTCTATTATGCGTAGACTTTTACCGCAAGAATGTTGCAAGTGAACATCATAACCCAACAATCGAATCAATGGCCTCTATGTATATTGATAAAAGAAGGTTGTTAGAGCAATCGACAACCAATCTACTAGCTAATCTTCAAAAAGTAACGTCAGGTGAGCTGGGGGAAATGTTATCACCATCTGATATGGACGATACTCGCAAAATATTTGACATGGAAACCATTATTAGCACAAACAAGTGCTTAGTAATCGGTACTGACTCGTTAGGGGATAAAATTGTATCCAGTGCTATTGGGAAGATGATATTAGCTGATGCAACGGCTGTTGCTGCAAACAGATATAATCACGGGAACCAATCCGATAGAATTATTAACATTTTTGTTGATGAAGCTTCAGAAATGTTATGTGAACCACTTATTCAATTAGTAAATAAAAGTCGAGGTAGCTCGTTTAGATTGTGGATAGCCACACAATCAATAAGCGATCTTACAGCAGAGCTTGGATCAGAGGCAAAAGCTGACCAAATAATTGCTTCTACAAACAATTACATTAGTTTCAGGTGTAATGATACGGCAACACAAGAACGTGTTAGCTCTAAAAACCCAACAACTAGAGTTAAATATGTAATGCGAACTCAAGGGTTCAATGCTTCTAATGATGATGTTAATCTGATGAGTGCAAATATTGGTGAGCGTTTAATGGAAGAGGAAGTTGAATTGTTCCCAAAAGAGCTTTTATCTAAACTGCCCGATCTTGAGTTTGTAGCTTCTTTTGCTGGTGGTAGATTGTTAAAAGGTAGGCTACCCATAATTAGGAAAGCCAAGATCACCTAAACCAAAAGAAGAGGATTAACAATGGCTGATAATGACGATAAGTTATTTGGAAAAGCGCGAGTTATGGGGGTTTTTAGTATAGTTGTTTTACTCATATCTTTTTGCTTTAGTGATGTGATGCTCGATGTAGCAGACAAGGAAATAGCTATGATGAGTGATGTTTATGGTGAAAAAGTATTCAGCAATTATTAGAAACTACAGATACATTTTATAACCGTATTTTTGTTTCTAATAATGCTATTCAAAGCTTTAAGTCGCTTATTCTCCCTAAAACATATATCGATAAGTATTATGCTGAAGAAGAGGTTATTCCTATTTCTTTTTGGAGATATTTAGAGGTTGGGATAGACAATTTTTTATACTCTATTCGCTTCTCTATACTTAGGGTTGTATCTTTTTCTGCATGGGCCTTCTTGTTTTCATTGCTAATGTTCGGTGCAATTGTAAGCGGTTATTATCAGCGAGAGATAAAGAAGCAAGGGTTTGAGTATTCTTCGCCAATGCGACACGGTTTAGCTAGAAAAGGCATTTACGTTTTACCGTTGATTTTATATGTTTTGATTTTCATTCCAGTAGCAGTACACCCTCTATGTAATTCCATTCGTTGGAACATTTACCGCTATGTTTTCAGGATGGTTCGTCTCAAACACAATCAAAAGACTTTAATAACCCCCCACTAAGCAGATAAAGGCGCTATAGAAGATATGAGCGCCTTATTTACCAATCTTAAAATAAAAAACAAATCAAAAGTTTCCAAAATAGGTATTTTAAATATAAAATAGTGCTAAATTTTGTTTGTTTAGTGGTATTAGCTGTATTTTTTTTACTTTTCATCTAAAATTCCAGTCTTTTTTTGATTGATAATCATTTCTATATAAAGCCTCTCTTCATTTTGTTGTTTTATTTCCCTTAATCGGTTTTGGAAATTCAAATGCGTGTAATAACGTATTTAATAGGAATATTTTTTAAAGGAGTTATTTATGAGTAATCCAGATCGGATTGATGTGCCTACATTAATTGATGAACCTAGCCATATTTTGATTTGGCAGTGGGATGAAACTTTGCCTGTTTGCATCGGGTTGATTTTTGGTATTTGGCTAGATTCTCCTGTGTTGGGAATGCTTGGCGGTTATTTATTAACAAGTAAATATAGAAGAATTCGTGATGATAAACCGCGAGGGTATTACTTTCATCTTTTAATGGAAAATGGACTATATCCAGCAAAAAAATCGATTAGCTCAATGCAGTCAATTCTTGTTAGCAGATATTATAAATAAAGAGGCTAATGAATAAAATCATGAAAATGAAAAGTATAAATATAAATTATAACAAGCTAAAAAAGCAATCCATTTCATTGCAATCTGCAAATGTTTTGCTGGTTGTGATGTTGGGGGTTTCTCTGTTTTACAACACGCAGAAAGATACGATTGTTATAAACAATGCAAATGCAACATGTGAACTTGTTGAAATGGGAAGATACAGAATGGGTGAAAGCTCCCATATTAATCTTGGTTATTACATGGCGGAAATGCTCGGCAACATAACACCTCAAAACGCTAAATTTATTGAGAATGCTGTAATGCCTTTTGTTGATGCGAATGTGTATAGAGAAGTGGAAACAATATTGAGTGCTAGAGCTAAAAAATATTGTAGATGACCATGTTACTTATGACTTCCAAGCTGAAAATGCTTTCTTTGAAGATGGGAAAACATTTGTTACAGGAAAGTCAATAACAACAGGCGCGACAGGCAATAGAGATAGTTCCATTCGAACATTTGAGTTTGAATTCCACGTAAACAATTACACAGCAACTATGAAGTACTTAGATGTGTATAACGAGTTGCCGCATGACAAGAAATGGCGCAAGAAAAAAGCCAATAGTGAGGAATAATATAATGAAAAAGATATTCGTTTTGGCTGCTGTTTTATTGGTTTCAAGCCAATCTAATGCAACTGATTATGCAGATCTAGCCAAAGATAAAAGCAGTGCATTGCTGAATGGGAAGTCGCTTAAAGTAGAAGAAAAAAGCCATCTATTTATTCAATTTCTAATTATCACATCAACAGAATTGTAACCCCATTTAAAAATCCATCATTAAAAATGGATTCAGTTCAAGGTGTAACCCATAAGCAAAAGGATAATGTAATTTACCTTTCAACAACATCAAATAGAAGGATCGCTGGGTTTATTACTGAGTCGGGTAGCGAGTCAGATTCTATTAGCGTTGTTTTAATACCTAAAAAACTGCCGCCCCAAGAAATTGTTATAGGGGAGAATTTTAGCATGGGGACAACCGTTGCTAAGAACTATGAAAGAAGCCAACCAAGAATAGATACTATTAAAGACGTATTAGCGACTATTGCTAAAGGTGATATGCCAAAAGGTTACATAGAGCAAAGGCTAAATAGCGACTACTTGCCATCATGCGAGCAAGTTGGGCTGGCATTTGATTTCTATTCTGGTCAGTTGTTGGGGGTGGTAATTATATGGTGAGCATTGGAGTGGTTACTAATATATCTAAACAAACAGTGGCGTTATTGGAAAATAGTTGCCATAGCGCCCACGTTGTAGCTGTGGCTTCATACCCTAGTACGACTTTAATCCCTAATGAACGCTCTGAAATGTTCGTTATGTTTGAGCGTGTTAATGAAAGAACATCGTATAAAAAACGTGTTTCTTTATTAGATAAGTAAGGGGGATGCATGACTAAGTTCTTGTCTAAATATTTCAAACCAAGTCAAATATCGTTAATTTACATTGTGCTTGCGCTTTGTGCTGTTTTTATCATCACTATTCTTTTCTCAAATACTGCGGCCAAAAAAGAGCGTGAATATTATGAAAAGCCTATAAAAACTGTTATCTCGGCTAAAAATACGCGAGAAATTGGGGTTGAATCAATCAATAAACAAGTTATCGGTATCAATGATAATGTGGATAAATTCGATGCAAGATTAGAACAGTTAGAAGGGGAGAATAAAAAAGCTAAAAGGAGGCTAAATCATACGAAGAACTTTCAAATCTTGTTGATGATTTACAGAGGAAACTTGAGAAGGAAAGCCAAAAAACAAAAAACATCATAGATAATCAAAAAAATGAAGTGAAAACTGCGGTCGAATTGCTTTAAAAGATCATGATTTTAATACAGTGAAACCTTCTAGAATATCAGATCCAAACTCTTCTAAGGCCATGCCAATTGTGAGACGTAAGAAATCTGAAACAGATAACATGTTCAGCTATGGAAGTGCTGAACCTGATCCTTACGAAAACGATAATTCTTTTCAAGAGATAACCCCACAAGCTGGTGACGGGAGAGCTGAAATGTTGTTTAGTATTATCGAAGAACCAATACAATTTGAAGATGATGAACAATTTAAGCTACATGTTCCAATAGGTTCAATTTTAACAGGTGTTTCGATTACAGGCATAGATGCACCAACAACAGCCGAATCTTCAGATTCACCACTCCCTGTTTTGATTAGAATAAAAAAAGAAGCTGTGTTGCCTAATTTATTTGAACTTGAAGAAGTTAGGGAATGCTTTGTTTTAATGGCTGGTTACGGAGACTTGGCAAGTGAGAGAGTTTACCTGAGAGGTGAAGTTGTCAGTTGTATGCGTGAAGATGGACAAGTCATTGAAACCAAGTTTGCAGCATTTGCAGTTGGTGAAGATGGCAAGGCTGGTCTGAAAGGAACATTAGTAAGTAGAAACTCTAAGGTGCTTATTAATGCTATGGCTTCTGGGTTTATGGCTGGTTTAGGAAGCGCGTTCAATGTTAACCCTGTGCCTGTTATTTCTACCGATTCAACAGGTACTCAAGATTACAACAGCGTTTTCTCAACAAACGCTGTTCAAGGAGGAGCTGCTCAAGGGGCTGCAACTACTTTTGAAAAACTTGCGGATTATTACATGGAGTTGGCTGATGCAATGCACCCTGTTATTGAAGTAGGTGCTGGTCGTGTTGTTGATATTGTAATTACTCAAGGAGTTGAACTATGAATCAGAAAAATTATTTAAAAGTTATTTTAGCGCCATTATTAGGATTAACGTTTCTAAGTGGGTGTTCTGTAGGCCAAACAGAATTTAATTGTTCGGGGGGATAATAACGCTCTGTGTGGTTCATCGAGAACGATATATGAAGCAGCCGATGGAGAATTGCAAACCAATGAAGTGATTACGGTTAGTACATGAGCGGTGAAGCTAAACAAGTGACATTAGATGAATTTAGAGGGATAGGAAAAAACAAAGAAACATTTTCAGATGAGAAGAGCGTTAATAGCGTTAAGCCTAATAATCCTACGTTAGAAAAGAACACTAGCAACAAAATAAAATTCAGTGTGCCCCTCAATTTGCATTTGATGGAAACGTTATTAGAGAAGCAACAAAAGTTATGCGCATTTGGATAGCTCCTTGGACTGATAAATCAGATGATTTGTACTTATCAAGTTTAATTTATACGGATATTGAGAATAGAAAGTGGAATATTTTGAATGTATCAGAAAAAAATTCGAAATCTTTTGTAAAACCGCATTTAGGAAATGTTGAATCGGATGTTAAAACTAATGGAGAAGTAAATTTAAATGGAATGGAGGTGCGCGACAAAGAAATCATAGAAAGACGTTTTGAATCATTGCCTAAGCGTCAACCATAGCGTTTTCATAAAGAAGTTAAACATAGAAACTGGTTTTAACTAACCAAAAAATTTTAAATAAAATGGAGAAAAAATGAAATTTTTACAACTAGATGAACAAGGGAAACAAGACCTAAAAAATAACGCTTTATTTTTTACTGGGTTACTTGTGTTAAGTGTGATCATGGCAAGCATGGCTCATGCTGGTACTGATGCAACTTTTGATGCATGGGTTGATCAGTTAACAGAGTGGGTTGAAGGTTCTTTGGGTAAAGGTGTTTCTATTGCGTTTGTCGTGATCGGAATAATTATGGGGATTGCATCACAAACACTAAAAGCTGTTGCAATCGGTGTTGGTTGTGCATTAGGTCTTAACTTCACCCCTACTGTTATTGACGGTATGTTCACCGCTATCTTGTAATTAAAGGAGAAGCTAATGAAATTATTAAATAATGTAGCTGGTATAACTTTGTTAGCTTTCTCTTTCGTTTCGCCATTGGCAATTGCTGCTGGTGAAACGCCAGAACAAATGTTTAAAGAGCTGAGTGCAAAAGCATCGAAAGCAAAGCAATTTGAAAATTCAAACTCAGTAGTACTATTCGAAAAAAAGAAGCTATTGTGATTTTAGATAACCCAAGGTGGGTTATCAAAGGTCAACTTTACGATATGTTTCAAAACACTGCGCTTTCAAGTAGTACCGATTTGATTGAAGCAGAGACTAAAATACCATTTAATAAATTAAAAATAGATACAGTCAATATATTTGGCTTTACTGCCAATCCCACAAAACCAAAAGAACTTATTGTTTTTATTGATCCATTTTTGGATATTTCTTCAAATGCAATTGATGTTATCAATGCAGCAACAAACCAATACAGAGTTAGATATATTCTTACGCCTTTCACGCAATCTTCAGTTAAAAGATTATTTGCTTTTTCATGCGTTATCAAAGGTGAAAAATCCAGTCAAATTATAAAAAGAATTAAATATAAAAGTTTCGGTTCAACAAGTGGTGTGTGTGATCAGGATTTGATATCGAAAACCTACGGGGTATCTGCTTTCTTAAAACTAAAAAAATCCCCAACTTTAATAGCCTCTAATGACGTTGCAAGTCATGGCCTACCTCAGTCAATAGTGGCTTTTTTAGCAAGAAACATGGAGTAGCTAATGTTTAACCATAACGAAGATGAAGCGAGCCGATTGTTCAGACCTTTAGCATTTTGCGATGAAACAAATATTTTTGTAAACGATGATGTAACTGCTGGTTTTAGTTACTTATGTACGCCTATTTGTGGGTGGGATACTAAAACGCTAAGTGCGATTGGTTTGTTATTAAAAGAATATATGCCACCTGATTCTATGGTCAGTTTTTCTTTTTGGCAGTCCTGATATTAAAGACTATTTACATCAATCTGATTCAATGCGAAGAGAATGTAAAGACGAAGAAATGAAAAGAATTCATAACGTTGCATTAGGTCACTTGTGGGGGGGACTTCTACCCCTATTGAAATGAACCAGCGAACATTAGTTCGTGATATACAACTAATGATTACTTTTAAAATGCCAGTCAAATCAGTTGTGGTTGATGATGATGAAATAGAAGATATTTTAAAAATAAAACAAGCATTCGGCATGTATTTGGGTAATGCTCATTTTAATCAAATTGAAATGACTGATGAAATGTTATTAAACATTTTTCACTCTTTAATTCATTGGGGTGATGATGCTATTTGGCGTAAAAATAGAAAAATAGAGGTAGACGAAAACAGACCTTTAAATGAACAGTTCATTCAAGAAGATACAACCATAGTAAAAAATAAAAGTGGCGTAACGTTTGAGTACAACGATAAAGAAACTCATTGCAAAATGTTGACTGCTCATAAATTCCCTAAAAGCACAAGAATAGGAACCGCTTTTCAATGGTTCGCAGATCCTTTTAACGGGGATGGGTTCTTAACTCAAAACTTTTTAATTACTGTTAATTTGCAATACCCTGATCAGAAGTCAGCTAAAGAAAAAGTGACTACAAAACACAATAATTACATTAGACAAAGCCTGAAAGGTCTGAGTAGATTTGCACCAAAAATAAAAATAATGCGTGGTGAACTAGAAGATCTAACAAAAGATTTTGGTGAATATAAGTTAGTCAAATTGAGCTTGAATGCTTGTGTCTTTGCTAATAGTGAGCGTGAGGCTGAAAACGGCTTAACAACTCTTCATAGCATGATGGACAACTGCGGAACAACGATGATAAGAGAAAATAGTTTTTCTATCCCATCTTTCATTAATAACCTGCCATTTGGTGCGTGTAATGAAGCGGCTAAAAGGTCAATGCGATATTACACAATGTCAACAAAACACGCTATGCCAATGCTGCCAATTTTCAGTGATTGGAAAGGAACAGGTACGCCTCAAATGCAGTTTGTTAGTAGAGCTGGTCAAATTATGAACTTTGACTTGTTCGACTCTGAAACAAACTACAACACTACAATTTTCGCAGAATCAGGGTCGGGTAAGTCATATCTTGCTAATGAAATTATCAGAAGTTACTTATCTACTAATGACAAGATTTGGGCTATTGATGCTGGGGAGAGCTACAAAAAATTATCCAATTCATTCAAAGGTAACTTTATCGCTTTTAACGAAAATAGCGAAATGTCTATGAACCCTTTTACAATGATTGATGATCAAGATCCTAATGCGTTTAGTGAAGCTGTAACAATGCTATCAGGGTTAATCGTAGCAATGGCTTTTAGTAACGATAAAGTGTCAGATTTACAATATAAGGTGATTGAAGAAATAATCGGCAAAGTATGGTTTGAAAAAGGTTGCTCATCGAAAATTGATGATGTGGCCGACTTATTGAAAAAAGATGATGATAGACGAATTAGGGATGTTGGTAGACAGCTATTTTCTTTTACAGCTAAGGGCCAATATGGAAAATATTTTGATAAGCCTCATAACGTTACTTTTTCTGGTGATTTTAACGTGCTTGAATTGGATGGATTATCAGAAAACCCCGATCTTCAGGCTGTTGTCCTCTATATCTTAATTGTTCAAATACAACAGGCCATGTATCACGATTTTAAAATTGATAGGAACATAAAACGTATTGTTTTGATCGATGAAGCTTGGGATCTGCTTGGTAACTCGCCAGCGGTAACAGTCTTTATCGAGCGTGGATTTAGACGTTTTAGAAAATACAATGGGGCTGGTGTTGTAATTAGCCAATCGCCATTTGATATGCAGTCTACTTCTGCTGGTCGCGCGATAATGGAAAATGCGGCAAATTCTTTAATCCTCAAACAAAAAGATAGCACTATCACAAGCGCTGAAAAAGATAATTTATTGTCTGTTCCCGATGCAGGTTATCGCCTTCTCAAAAAAGTTAAGACCGTGAAAGGCCATTATTCAGAAATATTCTTCAACTGCCAAGATTCAGGGATGGGTATTGGTAGGTTGATTGTTGATCCTAACCGCATGTTGATGTATTCAACAAGCGCCAAGGATAATGCGTTACTGGATAAGTATGCCAATTTAGGATATGGGCTTAACGATTCGTTAATTAAAGCGTGTGAAGAGCGTAGGTTAATAAGATACCCATTAGAACGACCTAATTTTTTAGATCAGAACGTCAAGAAAATGATTAAACAAAATAACATTACAGCTATTTTTGGTTGTACAAAGTTAGATGAAAAAAATCTTTTCAAGGCAATAGAAGAAGGAAACCTGCTAGATGATGATGGCGAAATATTAGATAAGAAAAATGAATTAGATAAAGCAGATTTTGTTGCTTAGATAATCGCATTAGGGATTAAAAGTTGAATAAGAGTAAAGAAAGAATACCTCCATTGCAATTTGCAGCTAAAGCCGTGTGGTTAATTGTGTTTATGGTTGGGACTTATAGTTTATTGAAGTCATTCGTTAGTGAAAATTATTCGATCATGATTGATACACAAGATATTCGCTGCATTCCTGAGTATTCGGTTTACTTTCAACTTAAAAAAGTTGACGCAATAAAAAGAGATCAAATCTATGTTTTTAAAGCGATGGGGTTAGAGCCTTTTTTTGAAGATGGTGCAACGATGGGTAAATACGTTGTAGGTATCGAGGGCGATATTGTGACCATTAATAAAAAAGGTGTTTTTATTAATGGAACATTAAAAACAACAGGGCTGATGCTGGCAGAAAAATTGGGAGAAACTAAGGAAAGTTTTTATAAAACATACGAAATACCAAAAGATAAGTTTTTCTTTATGGGAACAGCACCAAGATCATACGATTCTCGTTATTGGGGGTTAGCAGATATTTCACAAGTAAGAGGGGAGGCAATACCGTTATGGTAAAGGCAACTATAAAGTTATTGTTATTGGGCAGCTTATCTTTTAATTGTTATGCGAATGATGATTTCAGTGAAGCAATAAAAAGAGGAGGCGGCTTTAGGTGCTGGTTTTATTGACTCTCTAATTAATCAAAATAAAGCAATGCAAAATGAAGATGGTGGGATGATGAGTTCCGCTTTAACGCCAATAAATGATGCTAATTCAGAACAATTCCCTCTACTTATAGCGATCAAATATCCTACAAAATTCTTATTTCTTCGGCTATGGATGAAGAACAAATACAAAGGTTATTTAGCGCATATAAAAATAGAGGTGATGTGAGCTTTTATATTAGGGGTTGTTGCCTGAAGAGAAAACAATTACTGATGCGGCCCTTAGAGTATATAAGCTTGTTGAAGAATATTCAGAGAATGTGCCTAATGTTTTTTTAGATCCTACTCCTTTTGATGAAGTTGGTGCAAAAGTAGCGCCAATGATTTTAGCTTACCAAGGGAAAGAGATTGTTAGTTTTGCTACTGGCCTTACAAATACTCGTTACATGTACGAGCAGTTAGAAAAGAACAATGTAGGTGATTTGGGTAGTTTTGGGAATACTATTTTAATCAGCGAAAGAAGTCTAACTGAGATTTTAAAAGAACGATTTGGAAAAGTTGGATACAGATAAAATTATAGCTGATGCCAAAGCTAACTATTGGCCTAATGTTGATTTCTTACAGCTCCTCGAAGCGACTGAAACAAGAGAAAGGTTTTTTACGCCAATGTTGACATTAGGTGCTGATGTAATCGCTCAAGAGGGGGTTGTTATCGCTAGAAAAGGTGACTCGTTTAATACTTTTGAACGACTGCCGTTCACGATGAGAATTGTTGTATTTGATGCGACAAATGAAAATCACATTGAATTTGTTAAGTCGCTACCTAAAAGCAATTTACGAACAAAACTAATAACGACTAAATACGATAGAAAAAAGAATGGAATGCAATTAAGGACGTTGAGAAAAAATTAAATAGCCAAGTGTTCATGCTAAATAAAGATATTCTAAACGCTTTTGACTTGCGAGCTATTCCATCAATTGTTGTTGCCGATAACAAAGAAAAGCATTTTGTTATTAGTGAGTTTGATACAAGGGAATCGCATGAATAAATTAATATTAGTCGCTTTATTATCTTTGATTAATTTTAATGTTTTGGCTGAAGATGAGGTTGATATTGGAGAGTGTCAAGACGCTGGTGTTTTAACAGGACAAATAATAACTGATACCCCTTGGGAGTCTATGTATCCAATTAGGCTACTAGGCACAAATGTTAGCCCAACAGGTAGCGGTGCGCCAGATGAGGCTACAAGCGATATAGTTTGTTCTTGCGAGGATGATTTAGGCATTTATATTCCTGGTTTACGCAATCAATGTATGAGCCAGCAAGACTTGTTGAGCTGGTAAGAGAACCCGATTGTATGATGTCATTAGGCGGTGCAGAAATGAATATGACCGATGGCCGTCAACGAGGCACTACAGGGGCCAATGAGCAGCAAGGAGGGGCACAAGCGGCTTTTTGGCACTACCATTACTTTGCATACCCTTTGTTAATGATGTTGGAAATGCTTTCGCCTAATCGATGTGGTGATGGATATTTAAGTATGGACTTGCTTTATTTTTCTGAAGTTGATCCCACTTGGTCTGATGAAGAACTAGCGTTTTTTGCTAACCCTGAGTCTGTTATTTTTGGAAACCCTATTTCTGTTGCAGCGTGTCTTGCTGATGGAGCTGCTGCTACTGTAGGTAAGCCTATAAATTCATTATTTTGGTGTGCTGGGGCTTGGGGAGGGATGTATCCATTTTCAGGCTACGCTACAGGTAAAGTTCACTTGCAACTAAAACCAGTTTACTTGCAACTCGCTCTGTAGCTGCGCTACATAGAAGATTATTAGCTAGAAAAACAATGGGCGATGATGCTCTTTGTTCTGCTGAGTTGTTCCTACCATTCCCAAAACACAATACAAAATGAACATGATGTATCCCGTAGCCGAAACTCAAGAGGCACATGAAATAGGTGAGCCTGCTTTTTTATGGGGAGAGTGGAGGAACATACCGACTAAAGAGGATGCTGTATATATGTTGTGGAGGTGGAATGACTGTTGTTTCATGCTTTAGGTTTTCACTAATTTATCTCGTTTTTTTATCTTTTTCAGCAAAGTCTTTTTGCTTTGATGAAGCTGGTTTTTACTACGATATAAACCCAAGCTTACTAAAAGCTATTGCATATACAGAATCAAGATTGAAACCAGATGCAGTTAATAAAGCAAATTCTAATGGCACTGTAGACTATGGATTAATGCAAATTAATAGTTGGTGGTTTGAAACATTGGCCGATTTAGGAATTAGTAAAAGTGATGTTATTAATGATCCATGCATAAATGTTTTTGTTGGTGCTTGGATTTTAGCTCAAAATTTTAAATCACATGGTGAGGGATGGCTTGCCATAGGTGGTTACAACGCTGGTTTTTCTAAAACAAAAAATAAGGTTAGGGCTAGAGATAAATATATCAGTCTTGTTAGAAAGAACTTTGAGCAAATAATGAAGAGGGACATATGAAAGTATTTTTATTATTAACAACATTAGTTTTTTGGGTGGTTGTACTAGCCACAAAAACTATTGCGGTACACCATCAAATTTTGTTTATGAAGCGTTAAAAACAAATAATTAAAAAATCTATCAATCAGATAAAGAAGGAAATTTAACATGCCAAAAATTACAAAACGAAAATATTCTCGTCCTGTTCTTAGTAAAACATTAAGTATGCATTCAGAAGCTTCAATATTAGCTCTTGATCAATACATTACGCGCACAATGAGCAGCCTTTATGCCCTTGATGTGATTCTGTTTTATATCGGGGATGATAGTGTTGCTGAAGTCGCTAATGAAAAAGTACAAGGAATCTTCCAAGAAAAAATTAAATTGTTCAATGAAAACATTGCCAAATATAACAAAACGATGGAAGAAAATGAGTTTGAGCGAGTCAGCTACACAATGAGCAAAGAGAAAGAGTTTAAAATTTATAGTCCTCTTGCTTCTACTTACTTAAATATGATGGGGAAATTTGAGCTTGTAACTAATCTAATTGATTCAATTTGGTTAGGTGGGGAAATGACTTCTCGCGTAAGAAAAGACCGTGTTGTTAAACTTAGTATTCACATGCGTAATATTTCACAGCAAATAAGTAATATTGCTAAAAATGCTATGACATTAGCAAAATCAACAGGCAATAATAGAAGCAGCAATAGAAACAATGAAAGAATTAAAAATTGATGCTGAGATTGTAAATGACAATGATGACAAAAACATTGTAGACAAAAAAACTAACTCTAAAAACCAAGGCTGATAAAAAAGAAGAGGTAAAAGAAAAAGAGCTTGAAGAAGCTTGAGTAATTGGCAAACGGTATAGGGAGGTTTAAATGATATTAAAAGACTACTTGAGTTCATGGCTAGCTAGAATAATTAGCATGTTATTAACAATTACTACGCAAACATTATTTATGACTATGGCTTTTGCAGATACGCTTTATCAGCAGCAACTCGCTGAAGCAACTCAAGGGGTTGATGATATATATTCAAACTTTCCTTATACATCAGTTAATACAACTGGTGATATTGTATTAGATGGAGAGGTTATCTTTAGCGCTGAAGATGCAACAGGGCAGAAAGATAACACTTATTTAGCAACAGATACTTCAAACGCCTATGGTAGTGATGCAAACACTATTATTGCAGGTGAAACGGTTCAAGGTATTTATGATAATAAAGATCCTGAAACTGATAGTGAAATGGCTTACGACTTATTAAAGAAAACTTTCTCAACCCAACGACCAGATTTAAGTAATGATCCAATTTGGGATCAAACTGATAACGTATTTGAAAACCTATCTGAAATTGCAAAAGACTTCACAGAATGCCGTATAGATAAAGAAGTTATATCTGACGGAGTTACTTATCATATTCCAAGTTACGAAAGATGCGAGAAACTACCCATTCAATCGAAAAGTGTTACCGTGGCTCATTCTTATGAGGCAGGGGTGATAAAGCATGAATCAGGGCCATTTAATATTGCATCGTGCGGTGATGGATGCATAAACGTTTGGATTGGTACGATAGGAAATAATTATTGGACTGGCTCATGTACTATTTATGAAGAAGAAGTGGTATTAGAGATAATTCAACCGAACGCCATTACTTTTGCAGAATTGAAGTATTCATACTTTGATGATTATCATCAAGTTTTAATAAATGGAGAGTTGGTTTATAACGGGCCGAACGGTGAATTTCCTCCCGAAATTGGAACTAAATGTGATTTAGAAAGAACTTGGGCAAAATCACCTCAAATCGATGTTACTAGTCGTTTGAAGGAGGTTGAAAGCGGTAGTACGGTTGACTTTAAAACAAGAACATCAGTCGGGGAGAAGGCGAAGGGTATAGTTTATTTGAAATAGAATATGATCCTGATAGCTTAATTTATAATGACGAGTGGACAACCCCTGAAAACATTCTTGAAATTATTGATATCCAAAGCAAGTTGGAAGAGGGGTGTGTACTGGATCAGTAACATGTGGAGATATGCCTGATTTAGATGAAAACGGCTGTACCACGATAAATGGATTTAATGTTTGTGAAGATGATTTTGATGCATCGCCTATTGAGGGTATCAGCCCTTTTTGTAGGCGTGTTGATGCAGATTTTGACTGTGCATTCAACGAAGGCGAAATATGTACAACCAATATGGATGGGGAAGAAACTTGTTTTCAAAATGAAACTATTGACACGAATACTTGTGAAGCTTTAGAACAATCAGAAACGTGTAGTTATGTAGGAACAGAGTGCGTTGAAGGTGCAATGTCGGATGCTGGTACTTGTTATGTTCAGACTGATACTTATGACTGCGGTTATGATGCAACATCAGGAACTGAGTCAGTTCAAGAAGTATTAATATGTGATGGAGAAATACAATGTGTCGGTGAAAGCTGTTATTCACCACAAAGGGATGAACCCAATTCTAGTTTTGCTGAAGCAAATGCTTATCTGCAAATTTTACAATATGCGCAAAATGATTTCACTTGTGAAAATATTCCAGAAGAAAGCTACTCAGAAGAGAATACGCCTGATAGATATTACCCAACAGTTACTTGTCCTACAGGGTTTGATTACAACAGCGCGAGCAACACTTGTTTACAGCAAGTAGGGGAATGTTCTTTCGACCAAGATAATTACTATGCAGTTAGTAGCAGATCAGGGGCTCAGATAGTTAGTGAAGGTTCAACTATCTTTGAAAACAGTGCAATTACTTATTGTACACCTATTGATATTGGGGGTTACACTTATACATGTGGTGAAACCCTACAAAAAGTAGCGAATGATGAGTTTAGTGAAATTTGTAAAAACACATCAGCAACGGCCATTGCTTCAAGTTGTGTTACCGACACGCATTTATTGAAAGATGGTATTTGTGAAGTTCCACCTACTAGTTTATGCCCGTCAGGTTATGTTTTAACAGAGGGTGATGATCCGTGGTCTACAGATGATGATATTTGCTCTTAAATGCAGAAGTTAGTTATGAGTGTACTAACGAATCAGAAATATATAACCCTGAAACGGGTATTTGTGAAGGGTTTGTAAGCTCTTCTCCAACCTGCGAATCAGGATACACTCGCTAATGGTGTTTGTCAACAAACTGGTTCTCAAGATGCAATCTATACCTGTCCAGATATTTACGTTCCTTACGATACTAAATACTGTCAAAGATATACAAACGGAGAAGCATCAACACAAACTTGTGTTGTAGATGAGTCTGTTGATTTTCCTGCTGATTGCTTAATTCACAATGGATATGAGGTTGAATGGCAATTAAAAATAACAGGTAATACTTGCTCACCAATACTGTGAATACTATGAGCTATCAACTGGTATTTACGGAACTCATGAAGAACCGGCATTTGTTGAGTACAGTTGTAGGGATGATCAAGTTGATATAGATGGATTCTGTTATGAAAGTACAATTATTGATGCAGATGTTAGTTGTGCGAGTGGTTATACGGAGATAGACGGGCAGTGCTACAACACATCTACATCATCACCGATCTGCAGAAGATGGACAGTCCCTTAATTCTGCAACGGGTTTATGTGAGGCTAGCTATGCCTCTCAACCAATTATTACTTGCTCAAATTCAAGTTTAACCTATAACCCTGACACAGAAACTTGTGAAGAAGAAGTTGCAGCAGAAATTTCTTGTGTTGATGATTATCCAGTGTGGAACGCAGATCGAAAATAGATGCACATCGGAATCCGCATCGCCATTGGCTAAAGAAAACAATGAAAATGAAAGAAAAATACTTGATGGGGTTTTAGCTCAATTTGGGATGTTTTTCGATTCAATAGTTCCAAAGGCATTTGCAAGTGATATGGACTCAAATATGGAGGTTAATGAGCTATTTACTGATTATATTGGTGAGCAATTTATTGCAATAAAAGATGAGCAAGAAGAATATGGCGATGATATGGAAGATCAAATGTCTAAGCTTTACAAGCGCAATAGCGAGGTCTGTATCAACAACCTCAAGTACAGTTAGTGATGGTGTTGCCGATGGCTCAACAGATATAGATGAGTCTGAATATACAGAAGATGCACCCGAAGAATCTGTTCAATCAGGTGATGTTACTTCTAGAACTTTTTCAAGGCACAGCTCAAACATGTAAAATTGCGGTTGGGGGGATGCAAAATTGTTGTGAGAACCCTGTAACGGTTTCATTAGGTGATTACATTGCTCTAACTCAAAAAATGGTCACGATGGATGCGGTTACGGCACAGCTCGGCCTTATCGATGGTTATAACGGTGCTTGGAATACAGCTTCAGATTATGTTTATGATGCCGCTGAGTATGTCGGTGATGCTTGGACTACTGCGTGGAGCAGCCCCGCTGACGTAGCGCAAAGTGCTTCTTCTGTGAGTGGTGAGGCGGCAGATGGCGTAGTAAGTCAAGCAATGAGTGAGTTTACCCAACAAGTAATGTCTACTACCAATCAATTTTTAATAGATAACTTTGGTTCTGAAGTTGCAAACGTGTTTTTTGAAACAACTGTAACGGAAGGGGTAGCAACAGTAGGGCCATCAGCAGCGATGAATGCAGCAGGAACCGCGCTTATGTATGTATATTATGCATACCTAGCCTATGTTGTTTTTACATTAGTTGTAGGGATTATTTATGCTTGTGAAGATGAAGAGCTAGACTTGGCAATGAAAAGGGATTTGCTTTCAACCCATTATTTGGGTACTTACTGCGCTCAAGAGGTGTTTGGAGTATGTATTGAAAAATTAGAATCTCATTGTGTTTTTGACTCGCCTATGTCAAGAATAATGATGGAACAGGTATATATGCAACCTCAAATGGGCTTAGATTGGGGGACTGCTAAAAACCCTAATTGTCACGGACTAGCACTAGAGGATGTTTCAAAAGTGAATTGGGATGATGTTGATCTTGATGAGTGGATAGGTATTTTAATTTCTACAGGCAATTTTGTTGATCAAAGTGAGATTGACGTAGAAACATTAACTGGCTTAGGTTCATATATGACTAACGGATTAGATAGAGATAATGTTATAGAGTCTAATATAATTAGGTCAGAAGATTATGATGCTGACGAAATAAGCCGTGATGCTTATGAAGAAATGTGGGAAGAGTATCAAACACCAGTTGAGTAGTTTATAGCTCCATAGTTATATTGAAAGAATATTATATTTTCAAAATATTATATTTTTAAAATATAACTTTGGAGTTTTTTTTTGCCCTGTAATCTAGTAAGTATAAGTTAATTAATTAAAAGGATTTTTTATGAAATACCAAAAAACGTTGTTACCTTTTGCCGCTATCCTACTAGCAGCTTGCTCATCTAAGCCTTATGAGCCTTTACCTATTGTTGAGTTTGATAATGAAAAGTCTATAGCGATGAATATTGCTAACCAAACAGACCTGACTAAAGATTATGAAAGAGGGATGGAGACTTATAAATCACCTTTACGCGATCTAAGCATAAAAGAAATTGAAGATAATAAAGCAAATTTTAAAGATGCTGTTAGCGCGAGTTCTGCAATGAAAGCAGTTGGTGTATTTCGGTTATTAACAGGTGATATTGGAGGGTTAGGTAGTGTAGGGATGGGGTATATTAATGATATGTCCAGATCTAAACATTATGCCAAAAGTCCACGATGGATTGCAGTAGAAAGTGTTTCTAAATACCCAAATAGCCTTGATGCGACAATTGCTATACAAGAAAAAATCACTCAAGCAATCATTGAAACATTTGGTGAGTACGGGGTTGAAATAGAGCAAATTGAAAAATCTAATGGCTACACTGATCATGTTGCTTTATATAATGGCATTAGATTTCAAGCTGGGTTCGGAGGCAATAAAGCGATGCTAACAAACGAAAGCTTTTATAGCGATACGTTAAGAATACAGGCAACAAGTTTAAATAAAGAAGATGTATCTGGTTTGAGTTATACATTAGGTTTAAACAATACTACTAAAGGCTTTATTGTGCTTGGCGTTAGTAAGCATATTTTCTATGAAGGTTCTGATCTTGGTATTGATGATTTTACTTATGATATTTATATGGAAAAGTTAACTAGAAAGCTAGGAGGTAACTATTATTATTATGAGCCTAACTATACTGCATATCGCGATATTAACGGGAAAAAATACACAATAACAAATGACCATACACCTAAAATATACACTAACGGCAAGCGTTACGATTTTGTTGAGGTAGTAAAATGATCCCTTTCATTGATCATTATTTTGATGAAATACTAAGGGTTATCGGTGGGGTTTTTCTGTTTTTTTATATTTTTCAATATTTAATCAGTACTGCTTCAGCTAAAGGCTACGCTTCAGCAGGAACATTGCTTACCAAAGCAGAACTTAACTTCTTTACTCAGCTAAAAAGGCACATACCTAATTCCTTTGTTATAAATTCTAAAGTAAGACTTGCTGATATTGTTTTGCCAAAAAAGGGCAAGTTAGAATTGCTTCATAAAGTACAAGCAAAGCATGTTGATTTTGTTTTAACTGAACTTTCTACTAGCAAAATAATATGTGCGATTGAACTAGATGATAGCAGCCATCTTTCTACGTCTGCTTTTAAAAGAGACAGTGAAAAAAATAATGCTTTAAAGCAAGCTGGCATTAAGCTATTTAGAATCAAATGCGCTCGTAAATACAATGTTAGTTACTTCAATGAAATAACAAGTTTGTTAGTTGATGATATAAAGAATGATGGTGCTGACATAGATACGCTGCCTAATGATAAATGTCCTCGATGCAATGAAAGCACTCTGGAAAGAACAATTATGGGATGGCCGAACAAAGGGAAAACATTTAAATCTTGCTCAAATTGCTCTTATCGAACAGAGCCAAGTTAAGCTTATGCGCAGCAAAAAAGTTCTTTTAACAGTTAACTCATTGTCAAAATAAAACAACCAGGCACATAACCTCTCATTTTTGGACGGCTGATACAAAGATAGTAATGGCCCTAATAGATAATAAAGCTATTATAAACATGGTGTCTGTTTTTTTAAAAAAACAGTCATTCAATAGGCTGTTCAAAAATCGATGAAGATTTTCTTTATTACATAATCACAAAAAGGGTAAATAAAAATGTCAATCTTGCAAACTGAAGTGGATTTAGAAATTCTAGTTGTAACACCTTGCTGTCAACGTATAGTTGGAACATCCGAGCTTGGTATGAATTACTCTATTGAATCTGGTACGCATGAAATAGAGTGCCCTAAATGCCTTAAATCCTTCACGTTAAACATTAATGAGCCTTATTAATGCTGATCATGACTTAATTTAAACCATCGGAAATATAAGTTTAAAAATAGCTCAATCACTTTAATCTCCCCCTCTGGTTGGCGCTTTTGAATGTTATGTGAATCTTAATTACTTCTAAAGCCCCATCTAAAACACTGTGAATTATTTTAATATTCTTTTATTTTAATATTCTTTTATTTTAATATTCTTTTATTTTAATATTTTTAATATTCTATTATTTTAATATTTCACTCGTCTGTGTGCTTCTTAAATATAAACTTTGTTGGCAATTGTGCTGTAGATTTTAAAATTGAATCACCAACCTTAAATACCTTATGGTCTTTAAGGTTGGTGATAAGTAGCACTACCCAATGAACCGTTTTAAATCAATAACTTACATTAAAAGTGATGTTATTACTCAACCTGCTTTAAACGACAAGTTTTTACGCTTATTTGGAGGGTTTTATTGATAAGTTACACTGTAACGTTTTTTTTGCTTATTTTCGTTACAGTGTAACGTATTTAGTTTGGATATTTATTTTTTACGTTACACTGTAACGGTAAAGAGTTATTTAAAGCTTTAACTCAATATTAATTAAGATGGCCGTGTTAATAAAATTATTTACATTGGCTTAAATTGCACAGTTACACTGTAACGTTTTTATAAAGGGGAATTGGTTATGTGTGAAAATATTTCTTATATATTAAATAAACATGCTCACTATTTTACTGTTCATGGTGATATTAATTATAATCAGCTAATTGATTGTGAGTCGTTTTATTGCCTACCTGCTCTTTTATTAGCAGCAGCCAACATATCTGATATTGATTTAGATGATGCAGCAAACAATATTCACTCATTTACTTTTGATGAAAAAAATAATCATTGGGTAATAACAGACGGGAACAGTAATTGTTTGCCTGTTATAACAGAAAGTATCGAACAATTTCTTAGTGATTGGCAATTGTAATCTATAAATTTATCTTCAAATTAGCAATAGGTTGGTTCTATATGGTACAGAAAGTAATGGCTTCTGGCATCAAGTACAACAGAGCGGTTGATGCATGTAATGAGCTTGATATCAGTCCAGCAACGTTGCAAAGCAGGCTTAACTCAAAGACTAAAAAATGGCGTGATTGGTATCGCATTAAAGACAAAGAGGAAGAAAAAAGGCGCAAAAGAAAAAGGCCAATATAAGCATAAACGGGCTTTCATTCGACTTAAACACGGCAATAACGGAACTATGCATTTTAAAGATTAAGGAAGATAGGATTTTAGAGTATAAGATGAAAAGAAGCGTATTTGATGATCGAGTTGTAGAAAAAATAAATGCAAAAATAATCATTAACTCAACTAGGTACATTGATTTAAGTGATGCAATAGCCGAGCTATGCACTATAAGAATGATGCTAGCTGAAGAATAGTCAATATTAAATTAATGAATCGTTACAGTGTAACGATTTGAGTTATGCTAAAATGTTTCAACTGAACAATAAAGTTATTAAAGTGAGGGTGAATGAACATCAAAGATAGAATAATTGCAAACGCTTCAGTATGGCTAGCGATGGCTGAAAAGGGAGAAATAACATACAAGGAAGTTTACTTAATGGTTAACGCCTTTGAGCTTGGTATAAGTGAACTAGCTGAAGTAATAGAAAATCCTAGCTTGGGTTCTGAAGCTTACCAACAAATATCTATTGTTAATCTTCATATACGGAATAAAAGTGGCTGCTCGTTTAGCATCCCTACTACCGATGATGAACAAGCAATCGATCATGAAGAAATAAAAATAAGATCGGCAATAAACTTTACCTCTCATAACGTGGATATATTTTCAGGAACCTAACTCATCGTCCAACAAGAACATTTAAGAAACGAATAAAACACAGTGCCAATAAAACAATAACCGCCCCCGTTACATAAAAACAACCAGGAACCAAATATTATGGCTAAAACTAATTCTCTAAATGAAAATATTGAACATCAAATATCGTGGGTTGAAAAGAAAATAAACAATGTAGAAAGCTTAATGGATAAAGATCCAATATTTTATAATTTTAACTCGGCTGTTAGATGCTTCAATAAATTAACTGAAGAAACTCCTTTTATTGGTGAGCAGGATTTTATTCATTTTCGTGATACATACATAACCAAGTCAGGTATCAGAAAGCTTAGAACAACATTAAGGGTTTATAAGGCTAGACAAAAAGATGGTTATGATTTACAAGTTTCGGTATCTAAAAAAGCGAGGGGTAGGTTAGAGAAAGTATGTGTAGAAGCTGGCAACATTAGTAAAAATGAACTGGTAGACACGCTACTTTCTAACTTGGATATCGATACGTTTAATGAAATTAAAAAAACATACCGTTACACTGTAACGGTATGTTTATGATTTATATATTTCAACGTCCAATTTTACTGGAAAGTTAACCATTTTTTTAATGAAAACTTAAAGTTAGGTTTAGGTTTTTGTGGCAAAACATTATGGATAGAAGCCTCGCTATTTAAAACAATAAAGCCATACTTTACAACTTCAGGCTCAACATTTTGATCTAAACTATAAAGTCTAGCTCGATATTGCTTACCTGTAGGCTTTCTTATCTGTAATTCTTTAGCATCAAGTACATCAATAAGCTCTGTTGCGAGTGCTGTTATAAAATACTTAGGTTGCTCCCCATCAGTTTTCTTTTCAGTTAACTTACTGCTTTTTAAACCAAACTTAGTCAATTGTTCAATTAAATTTTCAGCAAAAGATAGGGTTATATTTTCTTTTAGTAGGACTACTTTATCGGGTGAAACTGCCCCTTTTTTATAGAAACGGATGAATAAGCATTGTTAACCGATAAATTAATTTGACGAATTCTTTCTCTAAATAGAGGGAAACGAATTGGGTATTTAATGCTCACATTATCAATAGGTTTATTGTCTATTTCTAGTTGAGTTATAAATGCAATCGCATAAGCATCTTTAAGCGCATTTATGCGCTCTAATACTTCCCTTTCAGATTCTTTGCTATTCACCATGCATATATGACGGATATGTTTTGGTGGCTTGTTAAATGAATCATCGTTAGATGATTTCATTTCTTTGATATGAAAGCAGCCCTTTGAATTCGTTTGAGTGAATTGTTTGGGTGTTTTTGTTCACCCAAGAATAAAAGTCTTTTTCCAAAGAAAAAATAAATGCCAGTAATGTTTAGTTTTAACTGATCTTTTATGTTTCACTTCAACCCCGTACACTAGTTTTATAATAGATATTATAGCTATTAACTTATAATTGTTATTATAAAACAATATCGAGAATTTTACATTATTTGACAGTATTTATGCTGATTAGCAATTTTGGAAATAAGGAAGTAAGCCATATAATTTTAGGCAGTTAAAAAAAGGTGACTAAATGAAACGCTCAAATAACAGAATTGATGCAAAACTAAATATAAGCAAGGTATTTGGCGACATTTCTGTAAAAAAACGAAAAGAGCCCAGCTTGCCGCCTAAGAACTCGAAAGAAGCGAATAAAATACTTGATGAGCTTTGGGAGATTAGCCCTGTGCTTAGTTTGTGCAGTCAAATGCAGTCTTTAACTGGACTTAGGTATAGTGATGCGGCTTGGTTAAGGTTTGATGATTTTGATGCCCCAAATGGAAAAGATTATGTAGATACCTTTTTAGTTATTCAACAGAAAGTATTTAACATGCTATCTCATAATAGGTATAAAGGTTCTGATTACTCTGAGTCAGAAGCAATAAAAAGTAGTACTGTTAAGGTTTATGTTAATAAAGAAATTATAGAAGTAGTGGAAGAATGCAAAAGATTGAACCCAAATGGCGAATATTTATTTTCGAATAAAAGAAGTGGCTTTGTAAACGGTGAAGGTGAAAAAGTTGAAAGGCCAATGAGTATTAACTCTGCTTCGGAACATCATGCAAAAGTAGCTAATAAATTAAAGCTAAATTATCCGCTGGGAACTCATAGTTGGAGAAAATATTTTGCAAAATTATTGCTGGAAAGGGGCGCTAGTATTGTCGATATTAGAGATTTATTAGGTCACTTATCGGTTAATAGTACAAACACTTATCTACTTACATTTGATGAAAAGTTAAAGAATATCGTTAAAGAAATAAGTTTAAGAGAGGGAATATGACAGAGGAACTTCAAAGTAAGTTATTAAAGCTAATTGAATATGCTAATAAACTGGATATTAAGATTTGTGGTGCAGCTACAGATGTGGGGCAAAAAAGTAACAGCGATTTTTTAATATTTGATAATGCTAGCTTAATAGGTAGCGTTCAAAGTGAACCATTAAGCAATATTTGTATGTTAATTGGTAATCACGGAAATTTGAATAAATTCCTTTTAAATAAGGCAAAAGTCAATGAACAAGAAAAAATATTTTCCTCTTACCCACCAGTTTCACAAGAGATACACTAATAAAGGATAAAACATGAATGATAAGATGATGAAAAATATAACGATTGGGAATTTGTTCGCAAGCACTGTAGCGATCGGGTTGAGCCTATATGCTATATCAACAGTAAATGATGTTGAAAAAACAGAAAAGTGATTTTGATTCACTTAGCGCTCTGATTTCTTCAAATGCAGAAAATGGAGGTGCTAGCGACAAACAGTTAGGTGATTACCTAATGGATAATCCAGAGAAAATAATCAAATCATTAGCCAAATACCGATTTTTACAGGAACAAGAAAGCAATAAGGTTGCGAAAAATAAAGTTGAATCATTTAATGCAGCTTTATATGAAGATGAAACCGATCCAGTTCTTGGCAATCCAAAGGGAAAGCATGTTGTAGTAGAGTTTGTTGATAATAACTGCGGTTACTGTAAGGCGCTGGCCCCAACGTTAGAAGAGTTTGTTAGGATTGATCCTGAAGCAAAAGTAATCGTAAAAGAGTTTCCTATTTTTAAAACAAATCCAAGTTCAAGATATTCAGCTCTAATGGGGACTGCAATTTGGTTGGCTGATCCTAGTAAGTATGCTGATTTTCATCATAAAACAATGAAAACCCTCATTTAACTAATGAAGCCGTTGATCAATTTGTTAGAGATTCAGGGGTATCCAAAGAGAAAATTTCTGAATATATTGACCAAGCAGCAAGACAAGTAGAAAAAAATAGAACACTTGGCAATCAATTAGAGGTTACAGGTACACCAACAGTGTTTGTTAACAATGAACGTATGCATGGTGGGCTTACAGCTCAACAATTAGCTGCGATGTTTAAATAAACATTAAAAATTTGATTTCATAGTTTGGAGTTTAAAGTAGCTCTGATAACCTAAATATGTAGAGTGAAAACTTTATCTATTTAGGTTTTTTTATGCCTAATCAAAAATAGTTATATTTTATATGTAAATATGTTATTTTAATTACCAATAAAAATTAAGTGCCTTGTTTGTATTGCACTTGATTAATACAAAATTAGCCTCGCAACTCCGAAGTTTTTCGAGTTCACTAATACTCTCAGTTTTGAGAGTAGCGGTTTTAATATGCTGTCAGGAGAATCCTGAGTAGAGAAGCTTTGGTTAGCTTTTCGGAACGTACAGTACCGCAAATAACGTTCTTAATTATGACCACACCCTACGGGACACAGCTTCCCATAGGGAAGAAGTGTCCTTTTTTTATTTATGAAATGAGGATACACCCCATGCAAAACCTTAACTTAGACCAACAATCAATCATTGTTTTATGTTCATTATTTTTAGTAATGTTTTTCATTATTCAATTTAATAAGCTGGCAACCTTACTTTCGATTAAAGCAAACGTGTTTTTTAACAAATTGCTCTATTCCCAAAAAGAAAGCCAAAAACCCTACTCTATCGCAACAAAGATTTCGTAACGTTAATAAAAGCACATTAGATTCTAACAAATCTGGCGCTGTTATTTTTAATGCTGAAAAATCTAAGTCTAAATTAGAGAAGGAACAAAAAGAAAAAGCTGAATTTGAAGCTATATTTTCTATCCCAGCTTATGCTCGGAAAGAAATGAATATCAATTTCCCTATTTCTTTTAACTCTTAATAAATACGTGATTCTACATATTTATATTTTTCTGAATTAAAGACATATCATTTATTTAATATGCTTTTTAAGGAACTTATTATGACCGAAAAAACGCAAGGTTTAATAGAAAAGTTCGCTGAAAATTATTCAGTTGAACCAAGTAAATTAATGATTACTTTAAAAGCAACTGCTTTTAAAGTTTCAACAGGTGAAATTTCAAATGAACAGATGATGGCTTTATTAGTTGTTGCTGATCAATATGGACTTAACCCATTTACTAAAGAGATATATGCATTTCCCGACAAAAGAAACGGAATAATCCCCGTTGTTGGTGTTGATGGATGGTCACGGATTATAAACTCTAACCCTTATTTTGATGGGATAGAATTTACACAAAGTGAATCACTCGTTGCATATCCTGATGGCGGCTCTAAAAGTTGTCCTGAATGGATTGAATGTATTATTTACCGAAAAGACAGAACTCACCCAATTAAAATACGAGAGTATCTTGATGAAGTGTTTAGACCACCTATACACCAAACTGGTAATAATGGTGGATATGTAATCAATACGCCTTGGCAAACTCATACTAAACGTATGCTTCGTTGGAAAGCGATGATTCAATGCGCAAGGATTGCATTTGGCTTTGCTGGTATTTATGACATAGATGAAGCGGAAAGAATTATTGAATCCAATAATCAAAACCAATCATCTAAACCCTCAATTGATATTGATTTAAGTGATTCATCCTCTGAATTAAATGGGGATTTTAATGAATCAGAATCTATTGACGCTGAGTTTGTAGAAGTAAAAAACATAGAGAATGATTATGCTAGTGGCTCGCAGAATACTGCTGGAACTAATCAGAATGGCCATTCTTTTATTGATCAACTAATTAATTTCGCTAAAGAAAATAATAGTTGGGATACAACCTTAGATAATTTAAAAGAACGTTACTCAGGTGAAACGCTTGAACTAGCTGAAAAAAATTATTAAAGGCCCGTAACATCGCTTTAGATATGCAATTAGCAAACTAAAGTTTTTAGAAAACCACCCACAAAGGGGATTCATTCCCTTTGGGATAGATCCTTTTTTGTGAATTTAATTTACTTAATAAGGATCAACATTATGAACATTTCAAAAATATTATTACTTGCAGCTATCGTTGCAATCATCTTCCCAACACTATCTTCATTTGTATTGGCAGATGCCCCAACTGGCCTAGCCAGAATTAGTTATTTTACTGATTTTCTAAGTATGCAGTTAAAATTAACAATAATAGCTTTCGTATTATTTTATGCACACAAAACTGCTGAAAAGCATGTTTGGTAAGGTATGAAATTATGAATAGTGAAAGCTGTAAGAAACCTTCAAATGTTGAAGGTGAATCTTGTGAAATAAAAGCGGAACATCGGGAACATGATCGGAATGGTGAGCGATATATTAACTCATCTTCTAGTTTCACTTATACCGAATGTGAAGATTATTATTGTAATGATAATAAATGTTCAATTTGCTATCCGTTTTAATTTAGTAATTTATAAAAACCCATTGGGCGTTACAACTGCCCTTGGGGTAGCTATGCGCCTTTTTAATTTTAAAAAAGGAAATAACATCATGGCTATAGTAGATATTGTACAACGTACTGAAAAATGGTTTGAATGGCGTAAAGAGGGTATTACAGCCTCAATGATTCCAATAATATTGGGATTGTCGCCTTATCAAACACCTTATGAGTTATGGGCTGAATTAGTTGGTTTAAAAGAACCTGCTGATTTATCTAATAACTGGCATGTTCAACGTGGAATAGATCAAGAACCAGAAGCTCGGTCTACAATAGAGCGTGAATTAGGTAAACCATTTATTCCAGTTTGTGTAGAAGCTGACCATAACATTAGATTTAAATCATCATTAGATGGCTTGTTTGTTTTAAACAATATATCTGAAGTGTTAGAAATCAAATGTCCTTGTGAAAAAATTTACAGAAGTATTTGTGAATTTAAAGGCGCGTCTGAAAACTTTCAAATGTATGCCGCTCAAGTTCAATGGCAATTGAATTGTTCTAACTCAGAAAAAGGTATTTTATACTTTTATCTGCGTGGTGAACGTCCAATAAAAGTAACAATTAAACGTAACCAAGCGTTTATTGATAAAGCTGAAAAAGCTGCTCTTCTATTTTGGGAACAAGTTCAAACTAAAACCCCACCAAATAAAATGGATGGTAGAGACACTGTTTCGTATGAGTTCCAGCAAAAAGATGCTAATTGGGATGCTAACGTAACAGAATATAAAAAAATTGATAAGGAGATAAAACTCCTTGAATCTAAAATAGCAGAATTAAAGTCTCGTTCTGAATCTATTGAAGATTACTTCAAACAGCAAATACCTACCGACTCAAAATCATTTGATAAAGATGGTATTCGAGCTACAAAATGTGAAAGAAAAGGGAAAGTTGATAAAGACGCTTTTTTAGCGGCCATATCAAATAAAACTGGAATTTTGCAATCAGAGCTAACGGAAATTGAAGAGGCTAATCGTTTAGATGGCTCAACATATTTTCGTATCAGTACTTCAACAAACTCAAATGTTCAAATAGAACCAGGCACGAAAGTTCCTGAAAATAATTCTAAGCGAACAGATGATACGGTTGCTGAAATACCAAAAAAACCATTAGAAGAAATAGCAACTCCAATGCCGCCAGCAGATTTTTTTAAATCTAAAGCAGTTACTAGTTTGCATTTTTAATTAATTTTTATTTAACCCATTGGGCGTTACAACTGCCCTTGGGGTAGTTGTAATCCCTAAATTAACTTATTAGGAAAAATTATTATGACTACACAATTAAAAAATAAAATGTTTGATATGGAAGTGTTCGGATACAAAAATACTGGAATGCAAGTTCAAGGTTTTGAGTATAACAATTCATGGCCAATCCCTACTATAAATCCTGAGTATGTTTTTCATAAAGATACGCTTGTTGATGTGGTTCGGTTTGTCGATTGTTCATTTGGTGAAGGCTTGATGCTGAAAGGTGCTACAGGTTGTGGCAAAACTTCAGTTATTCAACAAACACTAGCTAGATTAAATTATCCAACCCAACTTTTAGCTGTGGTGGCTCAACTGAGTTTATGGATATGGTCGGGCAATGGACTTTAGTTAAAGGTGAAACTGTATGGATGGACGGTTGTTTAACAATCGCTATGCGAGAGGGTCACGCTTTAATATTAGATGAAATAGATCTTGTTGCACCAGAACAATTAGCAAATTTAAATGCAATTTTGGATGGTGATAATTTAGTTATTTCTCAATTGGGAGGCTTAATTGTTAAGCCACATCCAAACTTTAGAATATTCGCTACTGCAAATAATGCCAACTCAGATTCAACGGGTTTGTATGCAGGAACTCAACCTTTAAACATTGCATTTATGGATCGGTTTTTAACCATTCATGTTGATTATGCAGCTAAAGAGGTTGAGGTGGATATCTTAGGTAATATTGCAAAAGAAATTCCTTTAGTTATACGTCAAGGAATGGTGGAGTTAGCCAACAAAGTAAGAAAAGTATTTGTTGGAGATGAAGAAAGTAGCGTTGAATTATCAGTTACTTTTTCTACTCGAACCTTAATTCGTTGGGCTATTCAAACACAACGTTGTCAAGGTGCTAATTGTCCTCTTAGTTATGCTTTAGATAGAGCATTACTAAATCGTTGCAGTGATGAAACAGAAGTTGAAGCAATTAGAACGTGGTCTACCGCTATTTTTGGTGATCATTTTTCTCAAGCTTCTTAATCATGAAAAAGACCTAAATTAATTAGGTTATTAAGAAAACCCAACGGGTGTACTACTTGCCCGTTGGGGGAGTAGTGCGCCCATTTTTATATAAAATGGAGTCGTAAATTATGAATAACATAAATGTATTAAGTGATGTAATAGCTATAAACCTAGAATTCTCTATTTGGACAGGTCGAAAGACTTTGGCTGCTGGGGATGTTTCTTTAGCTGGTGAAATGCCTCCTAAAGAAATTATTAGTTTAGGTTCAAAGCATACAACAAACCCAAAAGCGTTAAAAATATTTAACACTTTGAAACGTAGAGCTGAAAGAGCTTGTAAAAGTGTTGGAATACCGTTTATGGGTGGTTACGCAATACCTGTTAAAAAAGCTAATGATATTGCTAACACTTTGCATGAAATTCTTGCTCAGTTTGAGTTAGAGAAGTCGGCTTATCTTTTAAAACATGCAGCCATTCAAGATGAATGGATCAACAAATATCCTGAATACAAAAATGCTTTAATAAAAGCATTAACTGATACAAAGGAAGTTGAGGGTCGCATTAATGCTTCTTTTAGTATGTTTAAAGTTCAGTCAGTAGAAAGTGAGATAGGCATTGATACAGGCATTACTAAGCAAGTGAACGCTCTAAATGGTGCGCTTGATAAAGATGTTGTAAAAGAGGCAGGGTTATTGCTGGAGAGTTTAAACAGCGCAATTCGGCCAAATCAGGTTAATGTCAAAGGTCTAGTTAAATTAAGAGAGAAAGTAGAGGGTCTTGCTTTCTTAAACCAACGTTTTTCTATATTGGTTAATGAAATTAGAAAAGTTGAAGTTAACTTACCTGTTGCTGGAAACCTTAGTTTTGATGATCAAAACAAGTTATCTGGCTTGTTATATCGTATGCGAGAGCCTTCGAGATTAGCAGAATTAATGCAGCAAATAATAACGCCTAGCGTGGAAAATGTTGCAGATGCTAAAGTTGATACCAGCTTAAATAAAGCAGCAGAAAGCATATTGCTTGAAGCTGATTTTGAAGTTGGTTCAACTTCTGATAGTTCTGATAGTTCTGAGTTTGAATTTGAATTTGATTTTGATTTTGATGAAAGAACTCAACTTAAAGAAGATAAACCAGCACAAGAAAAAATGATAAAAAGCTTTAGTTTTTAATCGTTCTTGTAAACCCACTAGGGGAATTTTTCCCTAGTGGGAGAAATTCCTTTTATTTTTAGTCAAATATAAGGAAGTAAGTTATGGGATTTTTTCATGGAAAACTGCTGACACTAACGAGTCAATCGTGAATATTCATGCAGATGAAAAAACACAGGTTGTTTATTTAATACAACCTAAAAATAAAAAACCAGTTATAGAATATGCATATTGTGGATACGGTATTTTTGGATCTGTTGATGCTTTTGAATGGCTGGCTAAGAAAAACTTACTCTAAAAATTATTGAAAAATTTTGAAGGTGATTATCGGGATTTAGGTATTTCACTATTCAATGGTGAATACCTTAAATCAGGTGATGGCGAAGGTTCTATTGTTATGATGATTGTGATTTATTGGTACTTAAAACATCTACTAAAAACAGATGAAATAATACCATTCAAAAATCACGATACAGTAATAAAATCAATGGGTCACTTATCTACAATTAGTGAACATATAGAATTGAATAGAATGGTCGAAATTGACTTTCCTGTTAAATTCCATTGAAGTTTAGCTTTAATGAAAATGCAGTTTATGAGGAATTAGGCGCTAGCAAATCTTGTCCAAATCAAGGTTTTGGTGGTGATGATGAATAATGACTTAAAAATTGCAGCTAACGCCTTTCTTGGTGTTAATCCTGAACTGTTAAGCGCTATTAAGGTTTCAAAAAGTTTTACTGGTGATTTATCGCTTTGTAAAATTAAGCAATGCTTTGATAACTCTTATTTATTTAGTATGCATATTGATTCTGAACGATATGAATATTGTTTAGTTGTTGCCTACAAAATAATACCTATCGAACACGCAATACTCTTCGATAAATTAACTGGTAAATATGTGAGATCCGACTTTTGAAGCTTTCGAGCTTTTTGATGAAGATTGTGTTTATCACTTAATCAAGCAATTCAGTTACAACGAAATGCTTGAACATTGCTTTGAGTTTGGTTATCCACCAATGCTTGAACATTGTAGTAATTTAATTGAACGTAATTATTTTGGAGTTAATCCAAAAGAACTTACATTTGACCAAAATAAGTTTAATCAGATTTTTTCTGATTAGGCCATTCATTATAAAGTTCTAATAAAACTTTACCTACGGGTGCAATTCCTGTTAGGGATGCACCTTTTTAAATTTATGAGGTGCAAAATGAAAAAGAATTTATTAACGAATGCAATGCCACTTATAGCGGCTGGTTTGGCTGATAAGTTGAACGTAAAGATATCAATTGGAGGAAGTGAAGCATTTACAGATGGTTTAAAGATTCAATTGCCTAATTTTGAAATAAAGGATGAGAAAAGCAAACAAGCCATACTAGGTTACTTATCTCATGAAGCTGCACATATTAAATATGAAAGTTTTAAAGATATTGATAAAGGTGTTTTTTCAGAGCCTTTATTGAAAGACCTTTGGAATATATTTGAAGATGTTCGGATAGAAAACTGTTTGATTACTGATTATATCGGGTGCCAAAAATGGCTTGATGAAACATTAAATCAAATAGATATGAAAGCTGACACTAAAAGCCCTATAAACACTCTTTTTTCGTTTGTTTTGCTTTACAGTCGATGTTTCCATAGAAATCAACCAATGTTGCTGAACGAGGCTAATATAGCTTCTAAGGCATTA